>JAAYPK010000001.1 GCA_012519845.1 Clostridiales bacterium | reverse complement strand
ATGCATCAGAAAACTTACAAGCAGCAGAAAGTAGAATAAGAGACGTAGATATGGCAGCAGAAATGCTAACATATTCTAAGAACAACATCTTACAACAAGCAGCACAAGCAATGCTTGGACAAGCAAACTCTTCTACTCAAAGTGTATTACAATTACTTCAATAATAAAGTAGAAATAAGGATCCTACCAATAAAGGTGGGGTCCTTTTTCGTCTTAAATAATTCAATAATAATTTACACTTTGTTAATTGCTTAAATGGTAAAAAACAGTGAAAATTAAACTATAGAGGAAAAGAAATTAATAAAAAGGTAACAAATAGGAGAAGATTTATGAGACTTAGTATAGCAATGATAGTAAAAAACGAGGAAAGTAATATAGAAAGATCATTAAAGGCAATTAGAAAATTGGATAATAAAATAGAATATGAAATAGTAATAGTTGATACTGGTAGTACTGATAGAACAATAGAAATTGCTAAAAAATATACAGATAAAGTATATTGCCACAAGTGGAATGGTAGCTTTGGAGATATGAGAAACATTAGTATAAAATATTGCAAAGGAGACTGGATTTTAGTTTTAGATGCAGATGAAGTTATTGAAGATGAAGAGGAAATTGTGAAATTCTTAAATTCAGAAGATAGCAAAAAGTATAATGCTGCTGAAATTAATTTCAAAAATTTATTGTCTGAGGATACAAGTAATTATTTAGTAGCTACTCTTTTTAGGCTTTTTAAGAATATTAAAGAGTTTTATTATGTTGGAAAAATTCATGAGCAGCCAAGAGTGGTTGAACCATATACTATTAGTAAAATTACAGTATTTCATTATGGATACTCTAGAGAAGATTATGAATTAATGAAATACAAATATGAAAGAAACAAGAAATTATTATTAGAGGATATAAAAAATGGTGTTGAACCTATATATTCAAGATTTCAATTAGCCCAAACTTATTCTATGGCTAATATGCATAGGGAAGCTTTAGAAACAATAAAAGAAGCATATAAATTAGACCAAATAAGAAAAGATGGTTTGCATAATATTAATGTATATCATTTTTATTCTAGAGAATTGTTAAGTAGATGTAATTATGAAATGGCGAGCAAGGTTGCTAATGAAGGGATAGATTATTGTGATAGTAGCTTGGATTTGTATTATGTAGTTGCAGTATCAAATAGCTACATGAATAATATATCAGAAGCCAATAAAGGCTATGATAAGTATTTTGAAATACGTGATGCTAAGGAGAAAGGAACTTTTAAAGCAAAAACACTTGGGGGAACTTCTCTTGCAGATTATTCATATTGTAGATTAGAAGAAATGCTTAATAACTATATAAGATTTAATTACAATAATAAAATGTACTTAAATGTAATAGATAAAATTGAGGATTATGAGGAAACACTAGAGTCTGATGAAAATAAGCTGTTGTATTACTGTTCTTTAATAAAAACTTCTAAAGTAGATCAGTTTATTAAGTGTATTAATAATAAAAATAAAGACAGTGATATACAATTGATTATTAATGTTCTTGAAAAAATAGATTCTGAAGAAGCCAATATTAATATAAAAGATATAATTAAAAAAATATTAGGCAGAGACCATAAATTAGATTCTGTACTTAATCTAATATATTTTAAGAAAAAAAATAATATAGATGATATAAATTATGAAGAATACTACGGTTGGAAGAGCATTGTTTTCAATGAACAATTACAAAATGATAGTAAGGAAATTGATAAACTGAAAAATTGTTCTGGAGTGATTCAAAATTATTACTTTACCAATGCAATTAATAATTATGAATGTTTAAGTATTTTATACAATTATTCTGAAGAAAATTTATTAAAAACAAATTTACAAGAATTATCATTTATAAATAATTTAGATAGAACACTTATTTGTTCGCCATCCATAGATAAAGAAAAATTTAACAATTTAGTAATAAGAATATTTATAAATCAT
>JAAYPK010000016.1 GCA_012519845.1 Clostridiales bacterium | reverse complement strand
GTTCCTCCGTAGTTTGCCTTGCCACTTATGCCTTTGTCGTAGCTAAGATTAATGTTATAAATTGGATCGCTATAAATCATGGATGGCTTATCTTCTTCGAATAGTTTTTTAACAGCATTAATATCTGTTGAATCAGCACATAATAATTTATGTTCTCCTAAGATGATTAAATCTCCACGTTTAGTCTGAGGGTTTTTAATCTTTTTTAATTCCTCTTCTTCATTAAAGTTATCCTCTGTTTCTTCTTTTTCTAGGACTTTATCCCAACCGATATTTAAATCTTTTTCTTTAAATCCCAAGTCTATTAGGAGGTCTTTATCGAAGAGTTCGTCTAGGGCAGAGAAGTCCCATTCTCCAGATATAGCATTTAGTTTAAGATTAAGGAGTTTTTCTTGCTCTATATCAAGATTTACATACACAACAGGAACTTCCTTAATCCCTATATTTTTACACGCTTTAACCCTTGCATGTCCTCCAATAAGAATATTCATCCTTTCTGGATTAGAATTTACAATTACAGGATCAACTAATCCAAATTCTTTTATGGATTTTTCTAATTGTTTAAGCATGGATTTATCATGAATCCTAGGATTATATTCTGATAATTTTAAATTGTTTATGTTTACGTATTCTATTTTGTAATTTGTTTTTGTCATATATTAAAAAGTGCTTATTAATTATTAAGCACTAATTAACATACTCATATAAAATGAGGGTGACATTTTGTGGACCACAAAATTATTTTCTACGTTGTCTAGCTTTTTTTATTATGTTTCTATATTTTTTTGATTCTTCCAATGAGGGAAATTCATCTTCCCAGATTTCAGTTTCTATTGACATGTCGGTATATTTATAATCATCATCAATTCCAGGATTTGTGTTTGCTACAGATCCTTTCTTTTTAGATAATTCTAGAATTTTTATATCCCTATCTATTTTGGGACTTGGTTTTAGCGTTGTTTTTCCATAAGGATAGTTATATTTTTTAAGAAAAAGGTATTTTTCTTCTTTTGACATTTCAAGAAACATGTCGGCTTGCTTTTTAAGTAAAGACCATTCGCATTTAGTTGGTTTAGCAAAGAAAGTTATCGATATATTATTTTGATTTGTTGTTAGTACGGCATTTTGAGAAGGGGCATCAATTTTATCATAAATGATATAGTTTAATATAAATTTTTTGAAATTATTTGAGAATTTAAAATCTATTAAAATATTATCTATTTCCTTATATAAATTATTAATATTAAATGGTTCATTATTTTCAACCCTTTGACATATCTTATGCCACCAAGTTTCGGCCCTTTTCAACTGTTTAAACCCTTTAGGTGGAATATGAAAATTTTTCCTTATTTCTTTAATTTTCTTTTTAAAATCTTTTTTAAGAAGATTTTTTTTAAAGATATCTAAATTAATTTTATGTATTTTTTTGTAACAATTTTCCATATTTTAATATTAACACTTTAAAAATATTTTTAAATATTTAATTACTTTTTTTTAAAAAATGTGATAAAATTTAAATACTTAAAAATGAAAGAAAAGAAGAACACAATTAGAAGTCATTATATTCCGCAGACATACCTTAAACATTTCTTATTAGATGATAAACTTTTTATGTACAAAAAAGGCGAAAATTTTTTTAAAAGGTCTAATGACTCAGAAAAAAGAATTTTAGAGGTAAGGGGGGTGGATGCTTTAAAAAATATAGGATTGGAAAATAATATTTACAAGCTAAACATTGGTAGTTTTAATAGCGATGACATAGAGGATATTTTTAGAGAATATGGAGAAAATTTTTTTGATGATGTAGTATCGAAAATTGATCAAATAAAAGAAGGCGAAGAAATTAATTTTGAAATTAGAGAGAAAATATGTATTTTTATGGGAGCAATGTTAATAAGAACTCCTTTTTTTAAAAAACAATCAGAAGATATAGATAGCAGTCTTCGTAAATATTTTACTGCTTTAAGCTTAAAGAATGAAGACTTGAAGAGAATAAAAAAGGATTTGATTAGGGAAGGGAAAAAATATTCTATAAAAGAGCTTTCTATTGCTAAACAAAGATTAATAGATGGAAACTATGAATTACAATATCCAAATGAATTTTTTATTAAAGTAGCGCTTTCTAGTCTAGAACAATATATCAATATTTTTAGAGAGATGAAAATGGTAATTTTTAAAAATAAAGAAGCAAGATATTTTATTACTTCTGACAATCCTGTAGTATATTTTGTTCCTCGCGAAAAAGTTAATTTTTATAATCCATATAAAAGTTTAGTAAGTAAACATACAGAAGTTTTTTTCCCTGTTACAAAAAATTTAGCGATTTTTTTATCGAGAAGGGATAATATAAGAGAAGTTTTGCAATATGGAAATAGGGGAATTGTAGACTTATTCAATGAGAATATTTCGCATAATTCACTAAACTTTTTATTTTCACCATTAAAAATGAATAAGTTAAAAAAATTTGTAGAAGAATATATTCCTTATCCGTTTGAGATTAGAATATATTGAAAGCTAATAAAAAATAAAATGATATCAAGAAAACAATTAGAAAAATTTAAGTTAATATATAAAAAGGAATTTAATAGAGAAATATCGGATCAAGAAGCATTGACTGGGGCAACTGAATTATTGAGATTAGCAGATATTATATATAAATCATTAATAGAGGATAAAAGAAAGAATAAAAATATGAAAATTAAAAGATATGAATGATAAAATAAAAATTTCTAATCAAGCCTTTCTTCTGTTGAGAGAAATAAAAGAAGAGATAAATAGAGAAATAAAAGAAGAAGAAATACCACAAGTAGAAACAATAAATCGTAATTTTTTATTTAATATTCAAGACATGCTTTTAAAGCATAATATGACTTACGATGATTTGTACAATGCTCTTGAGGAGATTAAATCAAAGAATATTATAAAAGAATATAATTTTGACAGTTGGTCTTTTAATAATAGTTCTCATTTTAGTATTATTTACAATGGAGATTTCTTTGATTTTGGTGAGCAAGCTATAAGGAGTACGATGACGGATGACAAGGAGAGATTTTTAACATTTCAAGAAAAATTATTATCTTTTATTAAAAATTATAATATTTTAGATGATAATTATTACACGGAAGAAAGAGAGTATTTTTTAAGAAAATATTTCGATTTTGTTCCTAAGTTTTTAAGAAATAGAAGAAGTAAGGAAGATTTTATTATTTATCTCGGTGAGGTTGCTTCTGGTGATGGTTGTTGGGCGAAAAGAAGAAAAATTATTTCTGAGGAATGTAGATTGTTTTTAGATTATTTAGAATTTGGAATAATAGAAAATTTTCAAGTAGGTAGTGTTATCTTTTCGGACAATTTAATCTTAAAAGTGCCAAGCGATATAAAAATTTTATGTCAAGAATTTAACTTCAATTATTCTAATGCAAAATGGAATTCATCTATGCTTTTATTGAGAAGAATATTGCCATTATCAATAGTTAGAAAATTTCAACAGTTGGGAGAAGAAGACGAAATAAGAGATAAGATTAATGGCGATTTTGTAGAAACAAAAAAATTATTAAATAAAATAGAGACAAAGTTAAAAGACAGAAGAGCTTATAATGATTTATCAGCTCAAAAACAAATAATTGATGCTTCTCAACATTCTTATACATTAAAAGTTGATGAGTCAGATGTTAAGAATTCTGCTAATTCTATAAGAATTTTATTAGATGATATATTTAATATTGAAGAATAAGGATAGTATGAAAAACCGAAAAAAGTGTCACTTTTGTCATTTTTTTGCTATAATAAAAACACGCACGAAGAGCGTAGAATAAGAAAAAATAAAAATGATTGAGAAAGCTTTGCAGGTATTAGAGATTTAATATTTCTAACTTGAAGAGCTCAGCCAACTTGAGCTAGCTCAAAGATAGAGCTAATCAGGAATCTATACTTAACTTGCACACCTGCTGAGAGCAGTATCCAGAACAAAAAGCACTTCCCACAAGGAGGTGCTTTTTGTTGTTTTATAT
>JAAYPK010000015.1 GCA_012519845.1 Clostridiales bacterium | reverse complement strand
GTTTTAACTCATCTCTAGTCTTTGGATGATGCGTAATTGTAAAGATTGTTTTTTTCATTTCTATTAATTTTTTTAAGTTATTTAAATTTTTTTATATTTATTCATTTTAATACCATTCTGGTGGATTGTTTTCTAATGGACAATTTAAAAACATATCAATCATATCAATGACTTTGCTTACATCCCAGTTTGATATATCTTTATTGAATTCTGATCTGTAAAACATATTAGACATATCCTGCACACTGCTTACATCCCATTGAGATATGTCTCCATTGAATTTTGATTTGAAAAACATACTCTTCATATCTTTTACATTGCTTACATCCCATTGGGAAATGTCTCCATTGAATTTTGATTCGAAAAACATATAAGCCATATTAGTGACATTGCTTACATCCCATTGAGAAATGTCTCCATTGAAATTTAATTCGTAAAACATATCATACATATCAGTGATGTTAGAGACATCAATGTCATTCAGATTACATTTAGGACCTTCATTCTTTATACGTTTTTCGATGAGTTGTCTTAATTCATCTCTAGTCTTTGGATAATACTTATATACAACAATGTCTTTTAAATTAGATTTTCTTCTCATGTCTTTTTTTTTAATACCAATATGGTGGATTGTTTTCCAAGGGACAATTTAAAAACATAAAAGACATATCCTGCACATTGTTTACATCCCAGTTTGATATATCTTTATTGAATTTTGATCCGTTAAACATATTAAACATATCTCGCACATTTCTTACATCCCATTTGGATATGTCTCCATTAAACTCTGATTCGTAAAACATATTAGACATATCCTTTACATTGCTTACATCCCAGTTTGATATGTCGCCATTGAATTCCGATTTACCAAACATAGCATACATATCAGTAACTTTGCTTACATTCCAGTTTGATATGTCTCCATTGAATTCTGATCCGTAAAACATACCAGACATATTAATTACACTAGATACGTCCCAGTTTGATATATTTCCATTAAATTCTGACCTTCTAAACATACTTGACATATCCTTGACATTAGAGACATCCCATTGAGAAATATCTCCATTGAAATCTGATTTCCAAAACATACCATACATATTAGTAACTTTGCTTACATCCCATTGAGAAATGTCTCCATTAAATTTTGAGTTGTAAAACATACTAGCCATATCAATTACATTAGATACATCCCATTGAGATATATCTCCATTGAAATCTGATTCGTAAAACATACCAGATATATTCTCTACACTAGATACATTCCATTGGGATATGTCGCCATTAAATTTTGATCCGTAAAACATACCAATCATATCTTTTACTTTGCTTACATCCCATTTAGATATGTCGCCATTGAATTTAGAATCTCTAAACATACCAGACATATCCTTGACATTGCTTACATCCCATTGGGATATATCCCCGTTGAATTGAGGGAAATCGTGGAATAGAAATGACATATCATTGATGTTTGAAACATCAATGTGATTTAGATCACATTCAGGACCTTCTTCTCTTATGCGTTTTTCAATGAGTTGTCTTAACTCATTTTTACTTTTTGGATGATATTTATGAACTTTTTCTGGAAATGTAATATCTCTATGATGAACTACATCAATTTTACCATCTTTTGTTAGTATTACTGCATTAACTATATTGCTTACTACTACAAATTGTAATAGTTCTGCATATTCTCCATCTTTGTTTTTAATTTCTATTGTCTTCATAATTGTGTAAAAAAATAAATTAATAATTTTCTAAAAACATATTGATTGCTTCTTCAGCAATTGAATCAAATTTTATTTCCATTTGAGGTGAACATTTATTAATTTTAGTCTCTTGTACCTTCTTAGGGTAAAAAATTTTACAATTAATCTGATATTCATCCATAATAGAGTTCTCTATATACTCTTGCTGATTTACAAAATCATTAAAGAGTTCCTCTGGAAGCTCTTTGTAGATATAACATCTGTACTCTTTATTCTTTGGACACTCATAAGCATACCAAAAGAATTTAAATTGAATTAATCTACTCATATGTTGTTTATTTTATTTAAAAATTTTACCTTGTTATTTGGAATGGTATTTAAAAAAATAAGTTGCGAGATTTAACTTACAACTTGCTTGAACAATGTCATACATTCTGTGCATTCGCAATACTCACCTTCTTTTATCCATTGGTCTGAACCACATTTAGGACAAACTGATTTTATAACAACAGGTTTACGCAATTTAGCAGTTTCCTGTATTGTATCATTTCGAAATTTAACTTCCTTATCTTTTCTGATTTTATCGTTTTTCATAAGTTGTTTATTTTATTTAAAGTTATTACAATTCCTTTAATTTCTTTTAAAGAAATAAAGTTCTCATCTAGTAACTCTTTAAGATTATTCTTGATCAAGGGAGTAATAGAATCTAACTCTTTATTAGTTTCTATATCTCCAGATGTGTGTAATATTCCATTTCTCTCAAATGTAATATTACCACTTGTAGTTACCTCTATCTTTTTTTGATATTTCATAAGATTCTATTTTTATTGTTGTTCTAATATCCATTTTTCTACCTTTTTGTAGTTTATACCGACTGAAACTTTGCCATTAAGGACTTTAGCAACAAGGTCGAAAAAATCTATAAAACTAGATGGGTCCTCAATTATATTTGTACATCTATGTTCGAAATCAATTTCAAATTCCTTAGATTCAATTATAGATACAAATGAGTCTAAAACCTTTATTGTAGAAATTGTATAATTTTCATGATTCATTAGTATGAGTCTATAGTTAGAGTCTGGAAAGATTTCTTCAATCATTGCAATAACTTGAGTAATAATATATTCATTTAATGAATTTTGTGATATTTTTACTGTATCAGAAGGATTAGAAATTTCTTGGAATATTATTTGCTTTAAATTAATTGAACCACTTGTTTCACTAATTGATTTTGGACTAATTTCTACTCTTGGCTCAACAATTAATATGTATTCAAAAATTTTTTCATTATTGTTGTTTTCAACAATTGCTTCTACTTTGTATTGTATTTTTCCCATAGTTGTTTGATTTTATGTTATTTATTTTGTTTATTTTTAATACCAATATGGTGGATTGTTTTCCAAAGGACTATATAAAAACATACTATACGTATTAGGGACTTTGCTTACATTCCATTTGGATATATCTCCACTGAAATTTGAGTCATGAAACATATAAGACATATTATCAACATTGCTTACATCCCATTTTGATATGTTTCCATCGAATTTTGATTCCCGAAACATATAAGCCATATTAGTGACTTTGCTTACATCCCATCTTGATATGTCTCCATTGAAATCTGATCCCCAAAACATACCAAACATATTAATGACATTGCTTACATCCCATCTTGATATGTCACCATTGAATTTTGATTCCAAAAACATATTATTCATATACTTTACATTGCTTACGTCCCATCTTGATATGTCTCCATTGAAACTTGAGTTGTAAAACATACCTGACATGTTAATGACATTGGAAACATCCCATTGGGATATGTCTCCATCGAATTTAGAGTTGTAAAACATCATAGACATATCAGTTACATTAGATACATCAATGTCATTCAAATTACATTTAAGACCTTTTTCTTTGATACGTTCTTCGATGAGTTGTCTTAACTCATCTTTAGTTTGGGGATGATAAATTGTTTTTTCCATAGTTGTTTGATTTTATATTATTTATTTTGTTAATTATTTCAATATTGTATAAATAAAAGAGAAGTTGTGAGATTTAACTCACAACTCCCTTGTGTTCAGAATTATTCTTCATCTTCATCTAAACCTTCATTATTGAAGGCTATGCCAATCTGCTCCATGGCTTGATTGACATTGATCGGAAGAATATTAGTGCTTTCTTCAATCACTTTGTTATTGAGCAAGTTGAATTGCTCAATAGACAATCCTAAATGTATCTTTTTACTTTGATACATCCCTGTTGCCTCTTTAGTGATTGGGTTAATTACCTCTGTGAAGCCTTTTATAGGACTTTTACTTAAGGTCCTTACTATAGCTCCTTTCATAAAAGAAGGAAGATAGCGTTGACCTGCCACTAAACCCTTGGCTTCATCCTTTTCCATGGGTATTGTCATGGAGAAACTTAAAGGTATTTTATTACCTTCCTCATCTAATTTGAACTCTGGAGCCCCCCAGCTTCCATCTGGGTTTTGCTCCCAAATCCTCTGATATTTTTGCAATTTTAAGCCATCAAAGGCTACATACTTTTGGGATACTACAATGTATCCCATGTTTTCTTCAGAGTTTTCACCCTGAGTCCAGATTTCTCCAGTTTCAGGGTTTTTGGTGATTACAATGTCACCTAATTCAACGATTTGCCAAACTTTGTGGCTGAAATTAAAGTTTAAACTTTCCATAATTGTTTTGTTTTTTGGGTTAATAAATAAATGAATTATATATAAAGTGAAAGATTGTTTATTAATCTTTCACTAAATATCCTAAAATTAACAAATAATAACAATTTAGTAATGAACAAAAGTTCATTATGCATATAGTATAACTATATGCTAAATTGCTATTATAATTACATAAATGAAAATTGTTCTTTTTTTAAAACTCTTTAAAAGATAGAGTGTGGAAAATTCACACTTTCAAACTACACTTTTCACAGTAAAAAGTATAATTTTCTCACACTTTTCACAAGAGTTATGAACAATTTTAACATAACTAAATTAATTGATATTAACTTAGTTAGAGAGTTACTCCTTTTTTCACGAGGAAGGTTTTATTGGTGATAATTATAATAGTCATATTCATCAGATAGGAAGTAATTAGTAGCCTTTAATTCTACTAATATTTTCCTATTAGTGTAGATGTTAATAGATGTTGCAATTAATGTTGCAACTAACAGGATGATAATAATAACTGCATCCCAATTAATTTTAGTTTTTTTCATAATTTTCTTAATTTAAAGTTAATAATTATTCTATTTTTCACGAGGTAGGTCTTATTGGTTGGATCACCTTCATGAAAATTAGAGTGTTACTCTATGTTTCACGAGGTTGGTATTATTGGTTGGACCTCTCTCAATGAAATAAAATTAAGAGAGTAGAGTGTTAACTCTGCTCTTCACGAGGAAGGTTTTATTGGTTGGACTTCCTCCGTGAAACAAGAAGTAAACAAAGAAAGAGTAACACCCTCACAATTGAGCAAGGGTGTTATGGGTTAGACTACTCCTCATCAATGTCTAACCCAAGAGATGATAAGGCATTATCTATAGAAACTCCCTTAGTGGGAGGTGAAGGTATAGGGGTTTCCTCACCCTCTAGGAATGTCCCATTAATTTTGTTATACTCTTCTAGAGAGATAAATGGGACTATAGTCTTTACCTCATAGATGGGTTTCCCATCTTTGAAGTATATGTATTTAGAGTTTTGTAGCTGTCTATTAGACAGCTCTTTATTGAATGTTAACCTGCTCACAATATGAGCAGGAAATGGTAGATATTTCTGATAAGGCTTATATTTCTTAGCCTTGAATTGAGAATAAACCATGGGAATTACCATGGTTTTATACAAAGGCAATGGTTTGCCTTTCTCATCAACAATCATCCTAGGAGTTTCATCTTTAAACTCCATTTGGAATTCATTTATGTAGGTCCCATCAAAGTAGCTGTAGGTTTGACCTACAACTATGAAACCTTGCTCCTCAGAATGCTCTCCATTAGCAAGCTGTTTGGGATTCCAAAGCTTGCCATCAGAATTAGGTAGAACTACAATATCACCCAAAGATAAGGTGATATGAATATTGGTAGAGATAAGCTCTCTACTGGCTTTATTTGTTGTTTGTTCCATGATAAAAAGTTTTAAGGGTTAATAATAAATTTAAAATTGAATGAGATGTTGTGATAACCACAACATCTCGCTTGTTGTTATTTGTGAAATGCTGGGTCGGTTAAATCATACCCAGAAAACCATATAGCACCGCTTGTGTCATCTATTATTTCACGTGCTGTTTCACGTGTGGTTTCTCTGAAGTCAGAAGAGGATGCAACTTGCAACAGCTCTTCTCTTAACTCAGCTTCTGAAAAGCTGAATCGACCTTCACTCCTGTTTTTAATTGCTTTAAATCTGTGTTCCATAACTAAGGGACAACCCTCTAACATATAAGACACATCAGTGTCTTCATGTATTTTCCATTGAGAGATGTCCCCATTGAATAGAGACTTGTAGAACATGAATGCCATGTCTCTGACACTAGAGACATCCCATAGAGAGATATCTCCGTTGAAAGATGAGTCTCTGAACATTTGATACATACTTTTCACATGGGAGACATCCCATCTGGAGATGTCTCCATTAAAGATAGAGTTGTCGAACATGAAGGACATGTCCTCCACACTGGAGGTATTCCATCTGGAGATGTCTCCAGTAAACTCCGAACTAGAGAACATGTCTGCCATATTAGTGACATGGGAAACATCCCATTGAGAGATATCTCCGTTAAAATCTGAACTAGAAAACATGAATGCCATGTCTCCAACACTGGAGACATTCCATTTGGAAATGTCCCCATTAAATGGAGAACTTGCAAACATGCTACGCATGTTAATAACATGAGAGACATCCCATTTAGAGATGTCCCCAGTGAATTTGGAATGGTCAAACATACCTCTCATGTTAATAACATGGGAAACATCCCATTGAGAGATGTCTCCATTAAACAGAGATCCTTTGAACATCTCTGACATGTTTTCTACATGGGAGGTATCCCATAGAGAGATATCTCCGTTAAAATCTGACCACAAAAACAAACCAGACATATCAGTTATGTTAGATACGTCAATGTGATTCAAATCACATTGAGTACCTTTGGTTTTGATATTTTCTTCAATGATTTGTTTTAATTCACCCTTGGACATTGGGGTTACTTTAATACTTTCTTGACTTGTAGAGATAAGCTCTCTACTAGCTTTGTTTAAGTTTTTCATAATGATAGATTTTGAATTTGGGTTAATACTTGAATTAATTGTTTGATTTGTAGAGATAGGCTCTCTACCAGCCTTTTGATTTAAGTTTTTCATAATAAAAAAGGTTTAAAAGGGTTAATTAATAAATTTGTTATTGAATGAGGTGTTTTTGTTATCACTACCTCACGTATAATTCTTGTATTGTACAATAACACAAACTATAAAAGCAGCCATACAAGTATAGCCTGTATTATATACAATACAACTATCTACGAGGAGGGTGTGAAAGGTTAATGTAGAATATTAATTACTTCGGGAAATCTCAAAATATTCCACATTATCCTTACAAAAATGACTTCCCCATTCAAAAATTGACGAGGTGGGTTTTATGGGGTATATCCTCACTTCATTTACATTCTAAAAATTTTTTTCATAATTTTTTTTTCAAAAAATTTTTTTTTTAGAAATTTTTTTATGTAATGGCAGAGTGATTAGAGTGATATAATTAAGTGATTATCAAGCACTTTTAATTTTAGTTCATATAACTAAGCAAGAAAAAAAATAAAAAAGTTGAAAAAATTTTCAAAAAAATGATTTTTGTATTATTTTTTTTTATATTTTTGCATTGTTAAAGATTCTCTGTGGAACCAATCTTGAGGAGATGTATGGCACAGACACTTTAATAGGGGGATTAGTAGAGTAAAATATTAATATTTGTTATCTCGAACGTGGTCCTACTACAGATAAACATGGGTGTCTTTACGCAATGGAGTAGAGGTAAAAAGACCTAGAGGATGATAATTCGAGTTTTAAATTTTTTTTAAAATGAGATAACCCGCCCCACGTGAAACTGTAGTTAAATTGTACCTTGTATGAATTTTTTTAAAAAAAAAGGATTTTACGAGGGTACAATCTCTATATCCATAATGTTTATTTGTATGTAGTAAATTAAATAGAAATCAGTTTCACAATAGATTTTTTTTTGTAACTTTTTTTTGATCTATTTATCAACTTATTATTAGAAATTTCAGTATTTTTAGTATATAAGTCTTGGGCGGGTTATATTCATTTTTTTTTAAAATTTTCATTTTTTATTTTTCTATTGTCTTTTATATTAATTTTTTTTTGTATTTTTGCATTTAATTAATTTAATGCAATATGAATGATTTAATTATTAGAAAAAAATTAGTTTTAAAGGATGAGTTATTTTTCAGGCAGCACTTAGAGATAGTGAGTGCTGTATTGCCTGTCAAATTGACAGACAAAGAGATAGATGTTTTGTCTATATTTATGTTCAAGGGTAATTTCAGTAAGGAGACCAGAAAATATGTCAGGGAGAAGTTAAACTTGAGTAGTGCTTCTTTATCTAATTACATAAGGTATTTATTAAATAAAGGTTATATAATCAGAGGTAATGATGATATATTTAAATTTAATAATTTAATTAAAGCTGACAAAGTTATAAAATATAATTTTGAATTAGAGTATGAAGGTCAACAATGATTGCATAGAATTAATAGTTAAATTCTATGAGAAGAATAAAGATGAATTAGATGGATTAACATTACAGCAAGTAAAAGACATATGTATAACTCCATTTAAGTTATTACATTTAGTTGTATCTGATATTAATATTGATATACCTTTAAGGTTTATGCATTTAGGTACATTTACAAGAAACAAATTATGGGTTGGCAGAAAGATAAAGGCAACAAAGACAACATTAGCAAAAGATGATATTAGTCAGGAAACTAGAGAAATGTTGGAAAAGACGTTGCCTATGTTGGAAGCAGCTTATGAAAGATTACATTATAAAACATATTATAAAAAAGTAAGATCATTAAAATATAGAAAATGGAAGAGACAAAATACTTCAAAGGATATAGAATAGATTTTGGTGAAGTTCAATATGGTCAAACCATAGAGCATATATTAGAGCCTACAGAATTGTTTAAAGAATCACCTGTAACAGTAACCAGGATTAGATCTCAATGTCCTTGTTCTGGAGGACCTAAAGTTGAGATGTTCAGGTTACCTGAAAAAAAAATTAAAATAAGGTTTAAAGTTGGATTCAAAGAGAAGGGTACTAAAACTAAGACATTTAATTTATATTATTCTGACAACAAGCAAGATATATTCTTTTTAAAGTTTATAGTAGTATGAGTTGTTTATTTGTATTGGAAAATGGTTATTGTAAGCCAAATGAAGAAACTTTATTAATATCTCCTTTTAAAGAGATATGGGAGAATGATAAAACTACGCATAAAGAAATTGCTATTAAGTATTTTTCTTTTATTGAACTATATGCAAGTAAATCTGTAACTAATCCTTATGCTGAATATAGTGATGACAGAAGGTTTGAGGAGTTGAATAAGGCATATTTAGGTGGGAAATATAAATCTTATATTGAGTTACCTGAAGAGATATTGGAGGGTATTCAAAAGGTGGAAGAATTTCAGGAGAATGGTAGTTCTTCTATGAGGTTATATAAAGGTTTATTATATAGTGTAGATCAATTGATTAATTTTTTATATAGTTTAGATATGAATGAAAAAACTTCTACTGGTGCTTATGCAATTAAACCTGTAGATGTATTAAACAATGTTGCCAAAGCAGAAGATGCAATAGTATCTTTAAATAAATTGAAAGAGAATATTCAAAAAGAGTTATTTGAAACAAGTAAAACAAGAGCAGGTAAAAAGATTAATCCTTATGAAAGAGTATAATGGCTAAGAAAACAAAGGTAAGAAGTCATACTGGTAAATGGCTTAACTCTGATGTATTTAGAGAGGAAGCAATATCATTCAAAAAGAATGGCTATTATTGTTCTGCTCCTGAATTAAGTATAGAGTGGAAAGCTTATTGGGATGAACAAATAAACAGATGTAAAAATGGCTATGAAGTTGATGGACAAAAGATTACTGGTAAACATTATTTTTATTTAAACTTTAACAATATAAACAGGATTACTGTAGATGAGAATGATCAAGTAACTGGGATGATTAAAGAGCCTGGATTTCCAGACTTTTGGGATTGGGATTATGAATATTATTGGTGGAAAGAAGTAGCCAAGAATGGTGTTCTAAATGAGAATAGTTTATGTTATAGTTTATTAACTACACATGAAAAGAATAGGTTAAAAGGTGTTGGTAAAAAGTATTATTCTGAAGCTGAAAAACTTGAATTAAAGAAGAATGTACTTTATAACAGATTAAAGTTAAAATTAGAAGCACATGAGAGTTGTCTTGATGGTGGTAAAAATATGATAGTTGCGAAATCAAGAAGAAAGGGATTCTCATATAAGATGGAATCTGATTGTTCACACAATTATCACTTTATTCCTTCAAGTCAATCAATAATAGGTGTATCTGATAGTAGGTATGGTGATGAACCAGAAAGATTTATTACTGCTCACTTATCATTTATAGATGAAAATACTGCATTTGGTAAGTCAAGGGATTTTAGGGATAGGTCTGATCATAAGAGAGCATCTTTTGAAGAGACTATTGGTGGTAAGAAATTGGAGAAAGGATTTATGTCAGAGATGTTTATTTTGACTTTTAAGGATAAACCTGACAGAGCAAGGGGTAGAAGTCCATTAGAACAGTATTATGAGGAGGCTGGTACTTGGGTTAACCTGATAGATTCTTTTAAAGCTTCTTTGCCTGGAACTACAGCAGGAAGATTTATAACTGGTATGCACATAGTTTTTGGTACTGGTGGTAAGATTGCTGAAGATAGTGGACAATTTTCAGAGATGTTTTATAATCCATTGTCTTATGATTTCATGGCATTTAAGAATATCTGGGATAAAGGTGCTGAAAATACTTATTGTGGATTTTTCTTTAGTGCATTATATAATCTGGAAGGATTTTATGATTCACAAGGTAATTCAGATATTGAAGCTGCACTTGAATTTGAGATGTCCAGAAGGCAGAAACTCATTGACACAGGTAGTTCATCCATTAGTTATCATAGACACGTTACAGAGTTTCCTATTAGCCCTAGTGAATCTTTTGGTAATGTTCAATCAAACTATTTTCCATCTGTAGAATTGACTAACAGATATAATAGGGTGATGTCTGAAAGTATTCACTTGAAGTTAGGTATTCCTTGTAATTTAGTAATGCAAGGTAAAGATGTAAAGGTCCAACCTATATTAAAAGGTGCTAATCCAATACATGATTTTCCATTAAAAGATGAGAGGAATATAGATGGTTGTGTTGTAATTTATGAACCTCCAGTAGAGAATCCTCCATTTGGATTATATAAAATAGGTTATGACCCTTATAGGCAAGATCAATCATCAGGTCCATCTTTAGCAGCCATATTAGTATATAAAGGTGTATATGCAGATGATCCAGTTAAAAACACTATAGTTGCTGAATATGTAGGAAGACCTTATTTTGCAGATATATGTAATGGTATTGCATTAATGCTATCAATACTATATAATACAGAAGTAATGTATGAAAATGAGGTAACACATGTTAAAACTTATTTTCAAAATAAAAAACAATTAAACAGGTTAGCTGCACAACCTGATAGTGTAATATCAAAGAACATTTTACGTTCCAAAGTAAGTAGAGTATATGGTACTCACATGAATGATAAAATGAAAGATGCAGGTGAAAAATACATAAGAGATTGGTTATTAGAGGTTAATGATTTTGATGATGATGGTAACCCAATCTATGTATATGAAACAATAAATAGTCCAGGATTATTACAAGAATTAATTAAATATAATAGAAAATTAAACACAGACAGGGTAATGGCTCTAATGCAAGTGATGTTTCAAATACAGGAAGATTTAGAGAGAACTTATAATAAAGAAGAAACCATTAGCAGAAGAGCTCAAGAACAACTTAATCTCTTTAGTCATGAACGTAAATAGTAAAAGGTTAAAAGAATCAGAAAAATATGCTGATAATAAGCAATGGTTTAAAGATTGTATGGATAATCTTGAATCATTTAATGCATTAATTCCAGGTGGTGAAACTTGGAAAGACAGGTATGAAGATATTAAAATAAATTTAGATCTATATGATGGTAAGATCAATAAGGAAGATTTTATTAATGTTATTGCTCCATTTGGTGAAAATATTGGTGAGTTGCCAGCTAATTTCAATAATAAGAATATAATATTTAATAAGATTAATGCTGTAACTGGTATTGAATTAACAAGACCATTTGATTATAGGTTGGTAGCAGTAAATAAAGAAGCTACAACAAGAAAAGAACAGGCAAAATATGGTATGTTAAAAGATTGGGTAGTACAATCTATTATGGAAGAATTAAAAGAGAAGATTGTACAGGAGCATGCTGAAGAATTTCAACAGTTAGAGCAGATGAAGGCTCAAATAAAAAACCAACCAAAAGGGGAAGAGGGACAACCACAAATGTCTGAAAATCAAGTTGGAATACAGCAATTGCAGCAAATGGCAGAAGAGTTGGAACAAAGGATTCAACAAGAGATTATAGATAGAACTCCAGATGAGATACATAGATATATGTCAAGAGAGTATCAAGATCCAGCTGAAATAATGTTTAATCAATTATTAGAATTGGAGATGAAGAGATTAAATGTTAAAGATAAGATTAATACAGGTTGTGGTTATGCAGCTAATACAGCTATTGAAGCATATAGAGTATTTGAAAAAAAAGGTAAACCTGCATTAATGGTGTTAAACCCATTAGGGTTTACATTTAATAAATCTATTCATTCAGAAAGAATTGAAGATGGTGATTGGGCTACTTATACTACATTTGAACAACCCAATGAAGTGTTGAATGAGTATTATAAAGATTTAACTACTGATGAATTAAAGAAGATAGATGAAGCTTATAGTGATATTCAGTTATCACCTTCAAGTTTTGGTAATAAAATGACTACTACTTATGACTATTCAACGGAAGGTATTAAAGTACAACATTTTGAATGGAAAGCATTAAAACAGGTTAAGTTTTTAACTTATCAAGATGATGATGGTGTACATCAAACTATTGTAGATCATAGTTATGAAATGGATGAAGAGATTGGAGATATTGCAATAGAAGATGAATGGATTTTAACAAGATATGAAGGTACTAAGATTGGTGGAGATATATATGTGAGAATGAGAGAAGTTCCAGGACAACATAGAGATATTAATAATGTACATGAATGTAAATTATCTTATGTTGGCATTGTATATGAAAATGGGATATCATTAACACAAAGATTAAGGAATTATCAATATCTGTATGATATATTATTGTATAGAATGGAGTTGGCTACTGGTAAAGATAGAGGTAAAATAGCAGCTGTCAATCAAGATATAATCCCAAAAGAAGTAGATATACCAACGTGGTTAATCAATGCAGAGAAATCTGGATTTACATTCTTCTCAACAATGGATGAGGGTGGTAAACATTATCCATTTGATGTTACAAGTGCTGTAAAAGAGTTGGATTTAAGTCATAGTGGTGATATTCAGAAGTATCAATTGATGGCTGACTTTGTAGATTTAAAGGCTGGAGAATCTATTGGAGTAACAAAAGCTATGCAAGGTCAAGTTCAAGAAAGAGAAGCTGTAGCTAATGTTCAACAATCTATTGCACAAGGTACTACTATATTACAGAAATTCTATAACACACACGATAAAGTAAAAAGAAATGTTATAGATTCATTAATTAAATTAGCACAAGATATATATAGTAGAAATAAAACTGATCAGTTAGTATATAGTTTAGATGATTTATCTATAGCAATATTAACTTTAGATCAAGATTATTTAGAAAATACTTCTTTAGGTATATTTACACAAGACACAGCATTAGATTTTGCTAAATTAAATGAAATTAAGGTTGTAGCTAATAATGCCTTACATGCTGGTACATTAGAAATGGAAGATTATGTTTCATTATATAGTGTTAAAACAATTACTGAAGCTGAAGAAAACTTGAAGCTAGGTAAACAGAGAAGGCAAAAAAGAGAAGATGAAGTGCAGCAAATGCAACATCAACATATAATGGAACAAGCAGAAAAAACAAAACAAGATGCTATTGAATTACAAACATTGGCACATGAACAAAAGATGGAGCAAATAAGACTTCAAGGTGAGATAGATTTAACTAAAGCACAAATGGAGTTAAATAGACAGATAATCTATACTGCTGGATTTGATCAAGAAAAAGATAGAAATGAAAATAAAATTGCAGATTATGTTGAAATGGCAAGAAAAGCACAAAAAGATAATGAAGAATTAAGATTAAAACTAAGAAAGCAACAATTGGATGAAGATAAGTTTAAACATCAAAAAGAGATGGATAAAGAGAAATTAGAAATAGATAAAAAGAAAGCAACAAAAAATAAGGCATAACGCTATTAAACATAAAAATGTTAATTTTTGTTATGAATATTAATTAATTTTATTAACTTTGCAAAAATTTTAGATTATGAATCAAGAATCATTACAAGGACAGGAAAATTATTGGGATGAACTTAATCAAGGTTTATTAGATGATCCTGCTCAAAAACAAGAACCAGTTAAGGAAGAACCTGAAGTTGATGATGAACCTAAAGGTGATGATGTTCCTCCTGCTGATGATCAACTTAAAGAGGAACCAAAACAAGAACCAGTAGAAGAAGATTATGCAAAAGTATTGTATGAAGATTGGAAAAATGCTGGTTTAATTAAACACTTGGAGTTTGAAGATGGTGTAGATATCACACAGGAATCTTTAAAAGAACTTATTGAAGCAGATAGAGCAGAAGATGTTAAACTGCAAATGGAAGCATATTTACAAGGATTAGATCCAAAAGTACAACTATTGTTGGAATATGCTAAAAAAGGTGGAAAGATAGATGAGTTCTTCAAAAGATCAACTCCTGAATTTAAACTTGATGGAGATATAAAGAATGAAAAATATCAAAATGATCTTATCAGATATTATGAAAAAACTGTATTAGGAAGTTCAGATGAAGAGATTGATGAGGTAATTACTTTATTAGATACTGGTGGAAGAAAAGAATTAGTAGCTTCTAAGTATCAAAAAGTATTACAAAAAAAGTATGAAGATGATCAAAGAGAGTTGTTAAGGCAACAAGAAGAAGAATACAATGAAGCTATAAGAAATGAACAAAAATTTATCAATAATATTAATGAAGAGTTAAAAAAAGATACTATACATGGTATTAAATTGACAAATAAAGATAGGGCTGATCTTGAACCTTATATAACTCAAAGAAATGTAGCATTGGAGGGTAGTGATATTAGAATGACACAATTTCAATATGAGCTGCAAGAAGCATTAAGAGATCCATCTAAATTAATCTTTATTGCACAATTGATTAGAGATAACTTTAAATTAGATAAATTAGTAAAGAATTATACAACAGATCGAACACAAATTTTTAGAAATAGAGTAAGAAAAGAAAAAGGTCAGGGAGGTCCAATAGGAGATCCTTGGCAAGGTGTCAACAATTTATTAAATTAACTTAAAATTAAAACAGTATGCAATTAATTAACAAACTTGTAACTCAAAGGATGCCTTGGCACGCAAACTTTACAGAGTTAAACCATTTGATGACATCTGGAAATGCAAGACCTCAATTGTTTGAAAGCACAATTACTCAAATCTTTTCAAGCCAAACATTGAATGGGAGTGCAAACCCTCTCATTGCAATAGGTTTAGGAGATGAAATTGAAACAACTACAAACTTTTGGGAATGGAAAATGAGAGGTGCTACTGAAAGACCTCTTATTGTCTTGGAAGATGTAGAGCCAGATGTAACTCAAAAGGGTAAGGGACACACAGAGTTTAGAATTAAACTCGATGAAAATTGGTACAAAGCCACAGATGTCATTGACCCTGGAACTTCAGGACACAAGTATTTGTGTAGAATCATGGAAGATCCTATTCCTCATGGCAATGGCTGGGTGTACAAACTACGTTTAATGGATGAAAATCCAAATGCTTTTGTTCCTAGTAAATATTTTACTCCTGGAACTACTTGGGCAAAACTATTTGCAACAGCAGAAGAAGGTGCTTATCAATCTGGTAGTACTCAATTTAGCAATGAAATTGCTATGAGAGATTCTTTAGGAAAGATTAGAAAAACTTATTCTGTAACTGACTATGCTTCAGAAGAAGTATTGGCAATTGGTTATATGGATAACAAAGGTAAGGTTCACAATAAGTGGATTCCTTATGCTGAAGTAGAGTTCCATCAACAATGGCAAGCAGAAATTAACCGTGCAGCTTTTTACAACAGAAAAGGTGGAAATATTAAAGGTGGCACAGGTAGAACTGTAGATAGTTTTGCTGGTATTCAACAAAAATTGGAAGAAAGTGGAAACAACCATGTTCACAGTAGATTAACAACTAAATTACTTCAAGAGTACTTTATGGATATTTTCTATTCAAGAGTAAAATTGGAAGAAATCAATGAAATTGTTGGTTATACTGGATATTATGGTATGTTCACATTCCATGAAATGATGAACCACAATGTTAAAGATGCAGGTTGGATACAACTAGGTGGAAACTGGTCTCCTGTAGAAAAGACAAAATCTCCTTATCATAAAAATGCTTATAGATATGGTTATAAGTTTACTGAATGGGCTATGCCTATGGGTGGAACTTTCAAACTTGTTCATAATCCTATTTATGATGACAGACAAATCAACAGAGAAATTGACCCAGTAACTGGTTATCCACTTGAATCTCAACGTTTTACATTCTTAGATTACACTTCTGATTCTAAAGGTAATAAGAATGTAAGACTTGTAAACAAGAGAGATGGATTCAAATTCTGGTATGTAGCTGGTGGTATTAGTCCTTATGGACCTATGAAAGGTACTCTTGGATCATCTGCTAGAGAAGAATATGAAATGCACTATTCTAAAGAATTTGGTGTACATATTCAAGATCCAACGTCTTGTGGTGAATTGATTCTAGCAAGAAATTAATAAATTAAAAACAATAAAACTAATATGGCAAGGATAATTGAAGTAAGACCCATCAAAAAGGAAAAGTGGCATGGTTTACCACCTGAAAAGGATTTTGCAAGACCTTTTATTTTGGAAGCATTATTAGATCCTGTAACGCATAGATATGCAACTGGATTAAATGATGAAGTTGATGACAAAGGAAAAATAATTCCTAACAAAGATAGATTGAGATTAGAGCAAATAACTGGTTATGATTTATCAGATAATTTTAGTGCTTCAGAACCTCATCCATTTTGGAGTTCAGCAACTGCAAGAGTTAAATTAGAACATAGAACTAATTTGTTTGATTTGGATAATCCATTACATGAGATTTTATATCACATGATGAAAGCAAGTAAATATATTGCTAATTCACAAGCAGATTATGAAAATGGTCTATATCCAGATGCAAAATTTGTCATCTACAATGAACGTGAAGAAGTTGCATTAAAGGCTCAACTTGTTGACATCAAAGCACAAGTTTACAAATTGTTAGGTGAACTTGATACTAAACAGAAAGCAGACATCATCACAATTGTAGAAGATACAAGCATTAAAAATCAATCTCCACAATATATAGATGTAAGATTTGATTCTCTATTATCTAAGGTTGGTTATAAAAAAATGCTTGAATTATTGAAAAAAGACAAAGCGAGAAATGCTATGCAGGCTATGATAGTGGAAGCTGTAAATAAGAGAATTTTAACAAAAAGAGGTGATCTATATTTATACTTTGATGAAAATCTTGGTGATATAGAATCTACTGTTGACTTTTTGTTAGATCCTAAAAATCAGCTTGTTAAAGTCCAAATATTAGAAAAATTAAATACTTTGAGTAAATGACAGCAAAAGACATGCAATATGATGTAAGGGCAAAGTTGAATAAACTTGATTCTCAAAAGTATAGAAATTTGAGAGTACAAGAGGTGGATTGGAAATTGAATGAAGCTCAATTGATTCTAATTAACCAAATGTACAAAGCATCTAATCTTAAAGAAATCAACGAAGTTGTTGTAAGTAATTATGACTTAGGACCTTATGTTGATGAAGGTGAAAATGTATTCTCATTTCAAATGCCAGAGAATTACTTACATTATATTTCAGGTCATGCTAATATTAAAAAACATAACTGTGATTTTAAAAGAGCAAATTTGTTCCAAAAACAATTTTATGATGTACATGTAGATTCACAATTTGACTCATCTTCTTATGAATGGAGAGAAGTAATGTATTCACTTTCAAACAATAGGCTATTAGCTTATACTGATGGAACTTTTGAAATAGGTGATGTGCATATTAATTATGTAAGAATACCTAAAAGAATAGTATCTTTAGATGAGTATAATATGCCTAGTGGTGAATTAGTTACTTATACTGATTGTGAACTACATGTAAATCTTCATAATATGTTAGTAGATATTGCCGTTATGATTATTGCTGGAGATTTACAGATGCAAGATGTTACAATGAAAATTAATAAAATTAAATTAAATTAATAAAAATTAAATAAAATTATGAGAACATACAAACCAATTTATACAGTATTACCTGTAACTGCAATAATTGAAGCTGACAAATCTATAGATGATTTGATGGCTCAATCCATTGGTACTATGGGGTTATTTAAGAAAGGAGCTACTGGTGCTTGGGTAACTATTGACAACATTTCTTCTGCTGCTAAAGGTGATGATCTTTTTATCGGAGTAGTTGGAAAGAATGGAGTTCTTTTAAAATCTGCTGGAGAATATTTCAGAAAAGACTGGTTAACCACTGCTACTTATCAACCTATACAAGAAGCTGTACCAATGTTATTTTATCCAACTCTTGCAAGTGGTGGTACACTACAAGGAGTTGAAGGAATTAGAATTGAATTTATGAATGCTGAAACTTTAATGACTACTGGTTATAACCAGAACATGAAGTTTTATTCTATTGCACCTAATTGTGTAGATCCATGTACAGATCCTTGTGACATTACTTATACCAATGTTGATTTATACAAAGCTATTGTTCCTAGTATATTACTAGATCCAGATCAATTATTTTATGTTTATAAAGTATCTGGATTAGAGAATGTAACTGCTGCTACTATTGCAGCTATTCCAACAGCACAAGGTAAAGTAGATGCCATTTTGGCAGCTTTAGATGAAGCTCAAGATGCAGTAGCCATTGTTTTTGCAGTTAATCCTGCTAAGATGTATGATTATTCTAAAGTGAATTTAAAATATGCTTATCCACGTCAAACTACAGTTACAGTAACTGTTGCACAAGATTGTAAACAAGTTATTGTTTATGACAATGCTAATGCTGCTAACTTAACTAAATTAAATAGTGCTTTAGGTGCTGAATCTGATTTACCTCAAATGAGTTATGAACAAGGTAATGGATATGATATTAAGCAATTAGAATATGAAGCTGCAAGATGGACTGGAAGATTAGAATTTACTCACTTCTCTGAATTTACATTTACTGAAAATGGATATGACTATCAAGTAGATCCTTCTAAGAAATATAATATGTTAACTGTTAATCGTGCTAATGAAGGCAATGAAGGACAGATGACTTATACAGATGCTATGATGGATTTATTTGTATCTGAAGATGCAACAGTTTTAAGTTCTATTAATACTATGTTAGGATTAGGATTAACTATTGCAACTGAAGATTCAGAATCTGGAACTGGAGATCCAGATGGAAACCCTGATGGAAATCCTGATGGAAATCCTGATGAAAATCCAGGTGAAAATCCAGGTGAAAATCCAGGTGAAAATCCAGATGAAAATCCAGATGAAAATCCATAATATAATATATTAGTGTATGAAGGTGCTTAATTGCACCTTCTAATAACTAATATTTAAAAACTACAAATATGACAACACAAGAAAGAGAATATTTAAAAGACTTATTAATTGATATTCAGAATTACATCTGTGGATGTAAAGATTGTGATGAAGAATATACTCCAGATTTTTGCTCTATCTTTAGTCGTTTGTTAGTATTTTCTAAAATATTCAATTACAAATTTAAAATATCACCTGATTTTTATTATACTGTAGATTGTTTTTATATAGAAGAGTTTATTGATTTTACAAATAAGAAATATGACATATCTGGTAGTATGCAAGGTAAAAACACTTGTCAACAATACAAAAAGATATTATCATATTGGTATTACATGATTTACAAAGTATTAATTCATACCTCAAAAGAGGAATATGGTGATTTGTTTAATGAGAAAGTAATTGAAGAATGTATAGATGTATGTTTGAGAGATTGTATTGATAATTCTTTAATATTGCCTATGGATGAGTTTTTTGCAACTATTAATGAAGAACATATATATGAGTTGGTAGAGCCAATTGATAATAATCATAATTATGAATTTGATTTAGTACCAACTAATGAATCTGGAAGTATAGGATTTAAGTTTTTATCAACATATCAATTATCTGATTTTAAAATATTCAGTAATAATGAATATGTAAATGAGGATTTAGGTAAATGGAAAGTTTCTGAAGAATCTCAAAATGGATTTTTATGGACTGTTTACACATATACATCTACAAACACTTTAGGTCAATTTGTGCATATAACAAGTAAACAATCATATAAATTAAAATTAAGTAAATAATAATGGGACTTATATATATTAATGGAGTAGAGCAAACAACTCCTTTTAAAGTATCTTTTGGAGCACCTCTTGATACAAGATTATCTGTAGAAAATTCTTATGATCTGATTAATCCAGATACATGGATGTTTACTCCTGCTTATACAGGTATGATTGTGTTTACATATTTTGATGGATATTATACAAATGGTAATCCAATTGTAAATCCAAAAGTATGGAGACTTGACAATGCAGCAAATAAAGATAAATTTTATTTACAAGATGGTGTTGGTTGGAGAGAATTAGCTTATGCAGATTTAGCTGGAACAAGATATAGATTAAGAGGGTTATATAACAATCAAGATTTTTCAATTAAGCATGTTGATGAAACTACAGAACAAGTAAATAGTCAAATTAATATCAGAGCTGGAAATGGTATTAGATTTGAAATGTTTCAAGATGGTTTTATTATTTCTGCAACAGGTACATTAAATCCAGAGAACTTAAGTTTTACAGTACAACAAGGACAACCAAATAGTGCTTTTGTGTATTTGGTTAATGGAGAAACTCCTCTTGATTCTTTTGAAATAATTGGACAAAATATTCAAGTTACTGCTTCTGGAAAAACTATTACATTAAGTCCAAGTGGTTCAGGAGAATGTGCTGAATTATTGATTGAAGACAATCAAGAATTATTAGATTATACTTCAAGTATTGGCAATATCCATGATTGTGGTAATGTTGCTGGTAATGCAATAGATGAACCAATTATTAATCCACACAAAGGATCATTTAAAATAAGTACTATTTGTGGTGAAACCATTCATAATGGATTTAATTTAATTGCTGGTGCTAATGTGTCAATTACAAGGATTAGTGAAATGTCTCTTTGTGATGAATTTGGCAATGCAGTTGATTTAACACAATTTGGAGATGGTTTAGTAATACATTCAACAGGTGGTGGTGACAGTAATTATATTTTGCCAACAGCACAATCTGTAGTAGATAATATTCCAACAGGATGCATAGCATCTAATCCTTCTGCTTATCCTCTTGGTGGTGTGAGAATTGGTTGTGGATTAAATGTTGATGAATTAGGTGTTGTTTCTCTTGGTGATATGATGTATCAAGGTGAAAATATCTCATCTACAAATACATTAATTTATACTAAATTTGCAACAAATACTCAATGGGATGAAAAAACTTATGTAAACATTGAAGGTATTAATGGTATTACTGTAAATACAGAATCATTACCTGATGGTGGATTAAAATTAATATTGGGTTATTCTGGAGAAAGTGGTGGTGGTCCTTTGATTGACACTTATTACAAATATTGGTGGGGTTTCCAAAAAGTAACCAATGGTGTTGACTTAATGTTAAATGAAAAAAAATATGAAAATGGTCAACAAGTACCACAAACTCCTTTAACACAAATTATATCTTTAAGAGGAAGTGATAACATTGATGTAACTTCACAAGCTGGGAATATTATAATCAGTGGGTTAGTTGGACAAGGTGATTTTAAAAACACACATTATGAGTACAAGTTTGCATATTACAATCTTGAAGGTCAAGGTGCAGATTTAATATTGCAAAAGTTTAAATATGTAGATGGCGTATATACAAATGAATATTCTACTGTACAAGCAATATCATTTAGAGGTAGTGATACAATAAATGTATCAGCAGAAGATGGTAGAATTATTATTGATGGTATTGGTGGAAATGAATTTCCAATTGCAACAAGTGAAGTTTTAGGTTGTATAAAGGTTGGAAATGGACTATCAATAACTGAAGATGGTGTTTTGTCTGCCATTGGTGGTGGTGGTACTACTTATACAGCAGGTCCTGGTATAAATATTACAAATAGTGTAATTAAACATGACAGGTCAACAATTGAAGGAAATAATACAACCACTTTTGTATTTTCAGGAAATAATGCTGGTAATCAGTATGAGTTTAAATATGGATTACATAATGTAACATTTGACAATGAAGGTCATATAAAAGATATTGGAGGTTCTGCTCCAATGTATTATGCTGAAACTATTACAATTAATGTTGATGATTGGGTTGCTAATGAGTTTGTAAAAACTGGAATAGCAAATGTTACAGCAGATAATATTATTGATGTAGCATATCATCCAGATAATTACATTAAATGTGCTGAATGTGTTGTATATTGCTCTGCACAAGCAAATGAACAATTAACATTTAAGTGTAAAGTGAAACCAGATGTGCAAGTTAAGTTGAATATTAAAATTTGGAAATCATGATATTTAACCCACAAATAGCAATACCAGTATTGGGAATACAACACACTCCTCCAATTATAGGAGATGGTGGTGTTGTAATTCCAGATACATGGAGAGAGGTACCACAACCTAATCCATATGAAGATGGATGGTATTATTTTACTATTTCTGGTGTTCAAGAAGAAGGATTGATAACTGGATTTAGATATCCATCTTTCATGGGAAATGTTGAAATACATGTATGGTCTAACAATATATATGTTAATTATGACAGTTTCTTTGAAGATTTCACAATGAGTAATGAAGTTGTTGGGAGTACAACATATAATAAATATGTATATACTAAAGTAGATTCTTTTGGGGAATTAATTCCAGTAGGGAATAAACAGTTTAAAATAAGATTTGTATAATGAAATTTTACACAGGAAATGCAATATTACAATCATTATCATTTGAACCTACTATATCTCAACCTATAGATGTTAGGATGGTTGTAAAATTACAATCTGATCTTATAGATATAAATACATGGAAGGTAGAGCAGAGTGATGGTACATTTGTATATGCACATTATCATGGAATGTTAGTAGCAGTTGTTGGAGAAACAGAACCAAATTTAAGTAAAAATGGTGTTTACTTTCTAAGAATGAGAAGTGCATATAATACTTTTGGAGATCCAGGTTGGATTAAAATAGGTAATGTTAGTGGAACTTCATCTGTAATAGTTGACAATTATAGTATTATAGGTGAAGGGAATGAGCAATTTCCATATAAAGTAGGAACAATTGATGGTGGTATTTTTTAAAATAAATAAATATGAGTAGTACAATATTAATTAAATCAGGGTTGGCAAGTAATGTAGGTACAGCGACATTTAGTAATAAAGAGATTTTCTTTAGTTATTTATATCCAACTCAAAATATAAATGAAAATATTAAGCTGTACATAAATTGGCAAGGTGTTAATTATATGATTAACCCTTATACAAGAATTACTGAAATTATAACAGATTTAGATTCAGCTGGTCCTAATAATAGTCCTTATTATGTAAGGATTAGTGGAGATACTATGACTGGTCCATTGATTTTAAGTCAATTTGCAACTCATAATATGGGTGCAGTACCATTGGCTCAATTAAATCAAATGATTGCTGGTGGTATGAGATATATTGGTGCATTTAGTGGTAATAAGACTATTGCAACTAATATTAATGATTGTTATACAGCAGAACTATTTCCTGACAATAAATTAAAGAAAGGTGATTTATTTGTTGTCAATATTGCAGATACTGGTGAGACTAATGAAACAGGATTAATAACTCCAAGTAATCAAAGAATTGATGTTGGAGATATGCTTATTTACAATGGTGATGATGTAAATGTAGCTAATTCAACAGAAGTAAATGCAGTTGTAGCAGCAGATTTTGATGTTATTGATAATACTGAATTAACGAGTGGTATGTTGATAACTAATTTATCTACTGCACAAACTCCTTCAGCAGGTGAATCTTTTAATGGGAATATTAAATTACATAAAATTAGTAAGACTGGTAATTATTCAGATTTAATTGGAGTTCCAACTATTCCAACGGTTAATGATGGACAGTTGGTAATTCAAAAAAACGGAATAACAATAACTGCAACTGGAGGAACATTTACTGCAAACAAAGGCAGTAATTCAACTTATAATATTACTATTGGTACAGGTAAACTAAATTTAACTCAAAATGGTGTATCTATAAATCCAACTACTCCTTTTCATGCAGATAGTTCAAGTGATGTAACTTATAATATTGTACCTCCAGACTGGAATGCTGCTTCTAATGAAGCTGGTTATATTTTAAACAAACCAACAATTCCTTCTTTTACAGGTACATTAATAACTACAGCAACAAGTTTATCAAAAATAACTACAGCAATAAGTTTAAATACTGCTATTAGTTTACATGATATTGCAAGAACTGGTAAATATAGTGATTTATCAAGCAAGGCAATTATTTTATTTAAAAACAATTCTAATACAGAAGTTGGTACTGGAATTGTTGTTCAAAGTGAAGGAGATACTTTTAATGCTTCTTCTGCTTTACATGAAACTGCTTTAAGTGGAAATTATAGCAAATTAAACAATCTTCCAATCTTAAATACAATCCATACAACATCTCAAACTCCAAATGAAAGTGAAACTATTGTTGGTACAATAAATCTTCACAAATTGGCTAAAACAGGGCATTGGAATGATATTATTGGTAAACCAAGTGATATTCCTGATGTAGGTGATATCCCTGCACCTTGTGATGCAACTCCTAAAATTGTTGGTGGTAATTTTGGTAATACAACTCCTGGTCAATGGGATAATACAGCAACTCCTGGTCCAGGTACTTCTAATGATTATGCAAGATGTGATCACAGACATGAATTAGAGACTGCTGCTTTTAATAAAAAAGGTGGAATTAGATTAGGTACTATGGTTGGTACTGTGCAACAATTTACTGTTGATAATAATGCAAATTTAAAAATTAACATAATTGATGGAGGTACATTTTAATGAGTACAATAATTAGATTAAGAAGAAGTCAAGATGATGAAGATGTTATTGTGTTTAATCAAAATAACTTCATTATAGGGCAGCCATTTATAAGAATAAATCCAGGTAAACCGTCATATCAATATATTTGCTCAAATGTAGATGATGAAAATAAAATAATAGAATACACTAGGTATGGTTCTGATTTAATGGCAGGTGGTGGGTTGTACATAGATAACAGAGAAGTTGGTTATAATGATGGTGGTCATAAAGTCTTTGTTTATTTTAGAACTATAGGAGTAAAAGTAGCAGCTCCATTACATATTAATACAAATGGTCAAATTGCATTAAACATTGGTACTGGACTATCAATAGTCAACGGTCAACTTGTTGCAACTGGTGGTTCAGGTAGTTCTTATGAAGAGGGATTAAATATTGAAATAGATAATGATGATTTAATACATTCATTTAGACAAGTTAGTGTTGGATTATCTTCTCCTGCTCCTCAATTTACTGATGGTTCTTATAATTTAATTGGTGCAAATACTACATTAGGGTTAACTCCAACATTTAACAAAGTGTCAACTTATATGGCATTAAAAGTTGTGGGTTTGATAGGAAGCAGCACATTGATTATTAATCTTTTTAACAACTTAAATGATGATTCATTAATACAAGAAGGTGTAATACATCATATAAATATCTTTAATGGCAGTCCAGAAATATTTAAAATTAATCTAAGATCAGTTACAACTGATGTTAATTTCAAAATGATTGATATTACAAGTGGTTCAACTTTTGCTCCTGTTGACAATACAATATATGCTTCTGGTAAGACATTTCATTTGATGCAATCGATCTATCCTTGTTATCCAAATACAATGGTTGAATTATCATTTATAAAATATAAAGATGTAGATAATCACACAATAATTTCAATAACACATACATAATATGAGAAGAAGAATATATAGTGGTCATCCAAATGGTGGACATGTAGTTAGATTTTTTGATGGACTTAGTGTAGAACCTTATGCTGTAAATTATGTAGCAGATGGTGGTACTGCAACTTTACCTCCTCCTCCAAATCCAGATCCTGATTATCTTATATTTAGTTCTTGGAATAATCCATCAACGAATATAACAAGCAACCGTGATATTGTAGCAACTTACAGCACAACTGATGGAAAAACCTATGCTAAAATAAGATTGACTGCAATTTCAGGATTGTCTCTAACTTTATATTTAAACAAAAACGATAGTTCAACACTAACTGTAGATTGGGGAGATGGGAATACATCTACATTTACTAATAGTGGTAATTTCAACACAGGAGAACATAACTATTCAGAAGCAGGAGATTATGTTATTACTATGTGGATTAGTAGCGGAAGTGGAACATACTCGTTTGGAAATGGTAGTACATCGACAACGTTTGTTGGTGGAAGTAACCAAAAATATAGAAATACGCTGCTATCTTTATTTATAGGAAACTCTGTTACAAACATTGGAAATTATGCGTTTTACTCTTGTTACTCGTTAACATCTATATCTATCCCAAACTCTGTTACAAGCATTGGAAATTATGCGTTTAAC
>JAAYPK010000014.1 GCA_012519845.1 Clostridiales bacterium | reverse complement strand
TGGTTTTTTTGTGGTTTTTTTATAGTTTTTTCTTCTTCTGAAATTCCTTGATAATCCTCATAATTACTTATCTTTATGGTTGTACCCTTTTTAGTCTTTTCTGTGTCTATCATTCTATCATTTTTTAATAGCTCTAAAAATTTTCTCACAGTCGTTTTTGATACACCCCATTTTTCAGAAAGTTTCAGTTCTGAAGTATGAAAACTTCCTCTATTTATTAAAATTAAATCATTACCTAAAAGCACTTTTCTTTCTTGGTGATTAGCAGAAAGAAGGATATCTAACCACCATTTTAATTTTTTAGGATCTTCCCAAATCCAATGTTTTTTTATAACTCTATAAAGTTTTATCCATCCTTCATCCATGTTTTCACCTACTTATCTTCAAATGCAGTCCCTTCAAAAGATTCATCTTCAGGATCTATATATTCAATATCTTCAATCATTTCTCCATTATCAAAATCTATTTCTACATTATCTTGTTTTAAAATAGTATCCTTTATTGAATTATTGTCAGCTCCGTATGCCTTTTGCATTTCGATAGATAAAATCCCCCACTTAGATAGTAAATTCCTCAAGACAGTTTTTTTAGCCATACTATCAAAATCTGTCTGCCATACTCCATTCTTAAAACTATATGTTTTTGAAAATTTCTTTGCATGTATCTCTATCTCTTCTTTACTCCAATAAACTGTCTTTTCAAATCCATTCAGTAATTTAAAATATCCAGCATAACCTATTACTTTATCTGACTTTTTTTGAGTAAAGTCAATTTCAACTTCTTCACTTAATGGATTCCAATTTATCAGTTCACCCTCTCTAATCTCTACAACATTTATAGCTTTGTATTGCCCTGTTCTTAAAGCTAATTGAATATATCCCTTATATCCCATTTGAAATTGTGCTTTAGTTCCATAAGGTACTACCCATGCATATCCTAAATTCTTATCTACTGGCAAATCCATTGTTGCTGCTACCATACAACTAGCAATTACACTCATAGGTTCACACTTTTTTAAATTAGTATCTGAATTTACTAGATTAACTATTGAACTCATGTATTGAGGAGCTCTCTCACATAAAACTTCTTCAAATCTCTTTTTTACTGCAGGACTATCCATAAGTCCTTTAACGCTATTCGATATTGCTGAAACTTGTCCTATTCCATCCTTCTTCGATAATTCGTTTTTTAAGCTATTTGTTGTTGCCATAATTATTTATCCTCCTTAATTGAAAATTTTCTACACACACTTTCTTTTAATACTGCTTTATAAATCTCTGGATATTCAGTTTTTAATTTCTTTGAATCTACCCTATTGCTAGTTACATTCTTCCAGCTAACGCTATATCCAGGTGCAAATCCAAACTCAGCTTCTTTAAGTTCTCCTTTAATTTGATTTTCAATTTCTTTAACTTTTATTTCTAAATGCTTTAATTGTTCTTTTAATTCAAAATAATTATTTATCTTATCTTTGTACTCAAATCCTAATTGTTCAGTCTTTCCTACTTCAGCATTGGAGTATTTTTCTGAAAGATATTTTTCTGCAGCACTAGATCCATCTAATGCTGGTGGCGTTTTATCCTGGACCATCTTCCAAAATTCCTTCTCTGCTTCAATAATCATTTCTATGAGTTCTTCATCTCTAGCAACTTCTTTCCATAGAAACTTTTGTCCACCTATTAATACAGCTATATACCCTACTTCTGCTCCTGTAACAAATAAATAATGTTGAACTTGAAGTAAATAACTTGCTGGTATTTCATCATCTTGCCATTGATTTGCTAAAAATTGATTAGTTGTTTTACATTCTAAGATAGCATTTTCTCCAACTACTCTACGGTCTATATTAGCTACCATAAAAGGATATTCTTTATTTTTATAATGTTTTCTATCTCTTCTAACTCTTTTCCCAGTTCTCTTTTCAAATTCCTTTGCAACTACTTCTTCGAATTGATCTCCCCAATAAGCACTCTCACTTTGTTCGCTAATCGCAGTTATTGGCTCTGTCTTTTCTAAATAAACTTCAAATGGTGTCTTATATCTGTTTACTCCTAGTATTGCACCTACATCACTTCCCCCAATACCACATTGTCTTTCTTGTAACCAACTAAGCTTGTCCATTTCTATCCTCCTTTGTATTGAAATATAATCTATCCTCTAAAGGGTTATATTCAATATTTTTTAAATACCAATCAACGTCATTTGAATCATACAATTTAAAATTTGCTTTATTTAATTCTTCTATTTGTGCATTTATAGAATTTATTAATACATCTATGGCTATCATATAAATCCCCCTTAAATTAAATCTCTTAATGTTTCACGAGTTTTTTCAGAATACACTTGTCCATTGTCAATATATTCATCATCTGCTATACTGTAATTGATATTTTTAGTGTGCTCATTACTCATACTTTGGTCGGTTGAGTTTTGAGCTATTTTTATTAACTCTTCTTTTAATATGTCACCTTGTGGTCTATTCTCAAACGCTGCTCTATTTATAACCTTTCTGACTAACCCTTCCATATCAATATTTACTATGTCTAATAAAATCCCCATTCAATTCCTCCTTCAATACTCCTAACAATTAATTACAAATATAAATGCTAATAGACTTCCTAAGGTCCATAAAACATACTTTATTTCTTCTTTATCGCTTTTCGCATACATGCTTGAAATCATTCCAACTATAAATGTGTATATTAAGAATATAGCTGAAATAACTTGTAATATTATCATCCCCTCAGCTCCTCCAAACAGTTTTTACAAATATTTTTCCCTTTATAATTAAGTACATCTTTTCCTTCACCACAGAATATACATGTTGGTTCATACTTTTTAAGTATTATTTGTTCACCTTCTACATATATTTCTAGAGCATCCTTTTCTTCAATGTCTAATGTTCTTCTTAACTCTATAGGAATTACTATTCTTCCTAACTCGTCCACTTTTCTTACTATTCCTGTTGATTTCATTATTCTTCCTCCTTATTTCCTTCTACATCTACATCTATTCCTGTAATTTCTTTAAATATATCTTTATCAAAGTTAGGCAATTCCGTTACAACTCTATGTTTTTCTTTTTCAGTTAAACAATTCCACATATTTTTACAAGCTTCTTTAAATTCAAATACCTTCAAGTAGCCACCTGTTGTTTTATACGTTGGATATTGTTCTTTTTCTTCATCTGTCATGTTTTTTTCATAAACCCAAACTGTAGATTTAAAATTCTGATTAAATATATCTCTTACTTCTGACTTAAACCAATCTTCAAGTGTCCAATTTGAAGGTTTATTAAATATGTCAATAGTCTTTTGTTTAGTATTGAATAATCCAGTTGAGTAATTTGTTGTATTCCAATCACCTGTGTTCCTATAACCTGTGTTGCTATTACCTGTATTACAATAACCTGTGTTCCAATCACCTGTATTCCAATCACCTGTGTTCCTATAACCTGTGTTGCTATTACCTGTGTTGCTATTACCTGTGTTCCAATCACCTGTGTTCCAATCACCTGTATTCCAATCACCTGTGTTCCTATAACCTGTGTTGCTATTACCTGTGTTGCTATTACCTGTGTTCCAATCACCTGTGTTGCTATTACCTGTGTTCCTATTACCTGTGTTCCTATTACCTGTATTACAAAGTCCAGTACAGTTTTTTCCTTCGTTAACAATAGTTAATAATTCTTGCCATTCAATTTCTCTGATAATTTTAATTTCATCAGTTACTGATTTATCTCCTTTACCCTCTGTAAGTCCTATAGCTTCAACTTCCGCAACTTTATTATTACTATTAAAACTATAATAATTAAAACAATCACTTGCCTTTTTGCAAAAGTGAAATCCTTCATCACATAACCTAATGTTCCCTTTGTGTTTGAATGTTTTCCCTACTTCATATTGAAAATTCCTACACGTCCAATCTTGATTAAATACTTTAAATCCTTTAATATTCATTATTTTTCCTCCCTTCCTGATACTGTGCACAATGCATAACATATAAAACTAGTTATTATTAGATATAAAACTCCTGCTATTAACATCCTTTATCCTCCTACTATTTATTTAATAATTTTTTAATTGTTAATCCTTGTAGTTTATATTCTGCAAATTTCTTTATAAAATATAATTGCCCCTTTCCAGTTAATTTCGGTGTATTTTTTACTTCTGTTCCTTTTGAATGTTGAACAGTTATTTTAGTAACTTTGAATAAATCTTCATGTTTCTTAGTTGGTAAATTGTACATTCCGCCTTTTTTAGAACATAAATACCCATACATTCGCAAGAATTCAAATAACTGGTTTTGACCTATTTCAAAACCATTTTGAGAAATGATAGTTGCCATTTCTTTAACTAAGATAACATCATCTGAATTTTCAACTGCTTCTGCAAACGATACTTTGTGTTTATTAATTTCAATTTTTTCTTCTAGCTCAATTATTTTTGTATTTTTCTTATTAATAGTATTTTGTGCAACCATTAAAGCCTTTGCCATTATTTCTTCATCTGTCATATTTTCATTAGTTGCAATATATCCTCCACTTTTACGAATAGATGGAAGGACCTCTGATGTAACCCATCTTTTAAATTTCTTAGCTCCTGGAAGTTTGCTTGATAAAATTAAACTGTAAAGTCCACTTTCATTTATAATCCAACTTTCTTGTATTCTTCCTAAATTATCTGTGATAGGATGTTTTATCCTGTCATCTTCATCAACATGCCTAGTTACTGCTTTGTTAGGCTCGTTATATTGCAAAATCTCTGCTATATCCTTTCCGACAAAGTAAGGTTCATTATTAATTGATAGTGTCCTAACTTGTCCAAATTCTTCGCTTTTAAAAATTTGAATTTCTTTATCCATTTATTTTCCTCCTTATAATTTGAATAAATCCTAATTACATTGCTCTAGCTGATATTAATTCTGCTAGGGCTTTTATTTCATCTAAAGTAAATTCAGTTACATTATTATTGTTTATAGCTGTATTAATGTCATTGCATAAATTAACTATTACTTCATCTAATTCTTTCATCTAATCATTCCTTTCTAACTTACTATTAGCATTCTTATTTCTTGCATTTTGCTTTTGTAAAAATCTCTTTCTTTTTCAAGCTCTTTAATTTGATTTTCTAGTCGTTTTCTTTCGATTGGGCTTAGAGGATTAATATCCAATCCAATACTTTCAATTTTTTCGATTTCATCAATAGAATATCGAGGACTAGATAGATTAGGGATTCTTGTTATTACACCCTCTTGTTCTAAATCAATAATTGCATTACAAGATGAGTAATCCCATCTTTCAGCTAGTGTTTTTCGGCTTAATAAAACTTTATTATCCATATTGCCTCCTTCCTCAAAGTTCAATAGATTGAACTTCTTTTTCAAAAAAATATGTTTGGATTTTATCTGGACCGATATTTAATAGTTCAGATATTTTAGTAATTTCATCTTGAGAAAAGAATATCTTATTATTTAGCTTTAATGATAATGTTCTTTCTGAAACCCCAAGTGCTTTAGAAAAACATCCTTGTGTGCCAAATTTTTCGATTATTCTCCCTCTTAGCTTACTATAATTAAAAGCCATATTTGCACCTCCTGTCGTAAAGTTCAATTCTTTGAACAATTTTATCTTATCATGTCATTTTTTAGTTGTCAATACTTTTGTTCAATTTTTTTAACTTTTTTGTTTTAACTATTGAACTTTTATTCAAAATACATTATTATATAAATATGAAAGGATTGATTTTATGGAATTAGAAACTACCGCCATCAGATTAAAGAAGGTAATGCAAGAAAGAAAATTAAGACAAGTTGATTTATTGGAAATGGTAAAACCGTTTTGCAATAAGTATAATGTTAAAATAAATAAATCAGACTTAAGCCAATACTTATCTGGTAAGGTTAAACCCGGTCAAGAAAAATTATCAATGTTAGGCATGGCTTTAAATGTTAATGAAACTTGGCTGATGGGTTATGATGTAGAAAAAGAAAATTTAAATGCAACGGGTACTAAATTATCTAAAGATGAAATAACATTATTAGAAAACTACAATAAATTAGATACAGAAGATAAAAACAAAGTAGTTGATTATACTAAATTGTTAGGCAATCAATACAAATATAAAGCTGATAAATCTTATTTAGAACCTGTGGCTGCACATGCCAATGAAGGTGCAACAAAAGAAGAAATTCAACATGATATGGATATAATGAATGATGATAGCCAATGGTAGGTGATAATATGGGATATGAGAGTTTACTTTTTGAATGTTATAACGAAGGAATAAACGTAAAAGAAAAACCCTTACAAGCTAATAATGGGCTTTGTAAGGGTAATAAAATAGCTATTAAAAACACTTTGAGTACAAAAGAAAAATATTGTACCCTATCCGAAGAACTGGGGCATTATAAATTAACAGTTGGAAACATAACAAATTTAAAAGATATAAACAATATGAAGCAAGAGTTAAAAGCTCGCAGATGGGGGTATAATAAAACAGTTAATTTAGAAGGTATTATAGAAGCGTTTGAACATAATTGTATTCATGATTATGAAATAGCTGAATATTTAGAAGTTACTACAAAATATTTTAGGGAATGTATTG
>JAAYPK010000013.1 GCA_012519845.1 Clostridiales bacterium | reverse complement strand
TGTAAATAGTTTTATAGCTATACTGCTCTTCTCCAATTAATGAAATTTTAGATTTATTATTTAATATTTCTATTCTTAATTTTTCATTATTTTTCTCTCTTTTCCATAACTAATTTACAAAGTAGGTGTTATTATAGCATATATTAATTTTAAAGAGGAAAAATCAGCGATAAATAATCAATTAAGGAAAAGAGAGAAAAATAATGAAAAATTAAGAATAGAAATATTAAATAATAAATCTAAAATTTCATTAATTGGAGAAGAGCAGTATAGCTATAAAACTATTTACAACATTACAATAAATAATAATAAAAAGGAGCCAGAGGATCAGTTTATAATAATATCAGATCAAAACTATATTGGAAGCAAATTTATAAATTGTAAATTTTATAACATAAAGTTTGTAAATTGCAATTTCATAGGATGTGAATTTATTAAATGTGATTTTGGTGGTGGGGGAGTAATTTTTGAATGCTGTAACTTTTTGCAAGAAGCTATAAATAAAACGCCTTCTTTGAATAAAAAAGATAACTTCTCATGTAAGTTTAAATATACAAAGTTATATTGTAAATTTATATCTACTACTTTATCATATTGTATTATTGATGAATGTGATATTAATGAATGCTTTTTTTCTGTATCAGAAATTATAAGTATTATTATTGCTAGATCTCAAATGAAAAAAGTGGAATTTCAGGATGTTGATTTAAGTGGAGCAAAATTTATTGACAATTATATTGAAGATTTGGAATTTAGTGATAAAGTAAAAAGTAAATTAGATACGAAAACTTTTTTTGATAAAATAAATCCAATTAAAAAGACAAAAGAGGAATATGAGGGTATTTATAAAGTTTATGAAGAAATAGCAAATGTATTTAGCGAAAATATGCTAAAAAATAATTTTGGAGAATATTATTATTTAGCGCAAAATTCTAAGAGAAAATCTTTAAATGGTGTAACTAGAATTAAATCTTATATAGCATGGTTTGTTTTTGGATATGGAGAGAGGATAGTATTTCCAATAATAACATCAGCAATTATTATTTTAGTTTTCTCAATACTTTATTTGATTGTAGGTATAGATGTAGAGGGAGAGATTGTTAGTATTATTTTTCAAAAATATCCTAAAAATTTCATGGAATTAGGAAGTGCTTTTAATGAATCATTAAATCTAAGTGTAGGTATGTTTGCAGGGGTTGGCATTAATAAAAGTATGCCACTAACTTCATCATATTTTTTATCTGATATGGAGATGATAATTGGTATAATTATGATGGGAATTGGTATTGGAAGCATTACTAGAAAGATTATAAGGTGATAATTCATCGTGTACTATACTCCCATTAACTAAAAGAGAAAAAATATGTTATAATGTTAATTACCATTAATTAATTCTTTTGGTCAAGGGGGATACACATTATGAATAATGGAAAACAAGAAATAATTCAAAGTTCTCTAGGATCTGTTTTTACAGTTTTTGCAGAATCAAGTTTAGAAGTTACTAAAGAGGAAAGTAAAAGAATGGTAGCAATTTCAGGGAAGGTAAATAAGCCAGGAATATATGAAATTCAAGAAGGTGCAAGTTTAAAAGAAATAGTAGAATTAGCTGGAGGCATAATAAACAATAGGCCATTTAAAGCAGCACAGTTAGGCTTACCATTTGGAGCTTTTGTAATTAGAGATCATTATGATAGTCCTTTAGATTTTGATTTATTTACGAAAGGAACATATAGAAATATAATTATTCTATCAGATGAAGATTGTATTATTCAGTTTTCAAAATTTTATGTTGAGTATTTATTAGGGAAGATAAATTCAGGAGAATATAATAATTACGATTCAATAAAGGATGAAATTAAAAAAATTGGAAGAATTTTAGATAGAATAAGTAAAGGCAAAGCCAATATGAGAGATGTATATTTATTAAGATATATTGCATCAAACGTAAAGGAAATAGCTAACCAACCTCGTAATATAATTTTAGAAGTTATAGAAAATTTTTATGATGAAATAGAACAACATATTGAAGAAAACAAATGTATTACAGGACAATGTCCTCAACTTTCAACATTAATGATAGGTGACAAATGTATTGGATGTGGTGCATGTAAAAGAGCTTGCCCTGTAGACTGTATAGAAGGAAGTTTAAAGGTAAGGCATAAAATAGACAATAATAAGTGTACTCATTGTGGACAATGTTTAATGGCGTGCCCTGTTTCTGCTATTACAGAAGGAGATAATACTTTTGTATTTTTAAGAGATCTTGGAACACCTAATAAAATAGTAATTACTCAAATGGCACCAGCAGTTAGAGTTGCAATTGGTGAAGCCTTTGGTTTTGAACCAGGTGAAAATGTTGAAAAAAAAGTAGTTGCAGCATTGAAGAAAATAGGTGTAGATTATGTTTTTGATACAACATGGGCTGCAGATTTAACGATTATGGAGGAAGCAGCTGAATTACAAGAGAGACTTGAAGCATATTTTAAAGGTGACGATAGTGTTAAATTACCTTTATTAACTTCTTGTTGTCCTGCTTGGGTTAAATTTATAGAACAAAATTATCCGGATATGTTAGATGTACCTTCCAGTGTTAAATCACCAATGCAAATATTTGCTACAATAGCAAAGGATATATGGGTAAAAGAAAAAGGATTAAAAAGAAGTCAAGTTACATCAGTTGCAATTATGCCTTGTGTTGCAAAGAAATATGAAGCAGCAAGAGATGAATTTTCTAGAGGGGATAATTATGATACAGATTATGTTATTACAACTAGAGAATTAATAAAAATATTAAAAGAATCAGAAATTGATTTAAAGAATTTAGAGGATGAAGAATTTGATAGTCCTTTAGCAGAATATACAGGGGCAGGTATTATTTTCGGTAGAACAGGTGGAGTTATTGAAGCTGCTACCAGAACTGCTATTGAAAAGATGACTGGACAAAGGATTGAAAATATAGAATTTGAAACACTAAGAGGATTTGAAGGGTTTAGATCTTGCGAATTAAATGTAGCAGGAATGGAATTGAAAATAGGAGTTGCTCATGGATTAAAGGAAGCTAAGATAATGCTTGATAAAATTAGAGCTGGTGAGGAATTCTATCATGCTATTGAAATAATGGCATGTACTGGAGGTTGCATTGGCGGTGGTGGACAGCCAAAGGTTAAGAAAAAACAAGAAACTCTATTAAAGAGAAGTGAAGGATTAAATAACATAGATAGAGGTTTAAAATTAAGACGTTCACATGAAAATCCCTCTGTACTTAAGATTTATGAAAAATATTTAGATCATCCATTAAGTAAAAAAGCTCATGAATTAATACATACTAAATATTTTCCTAAATTAAAAAAATAATATGATTATAATAAAAACAACGGAGTTTTGCCGTTGTTTTTATTATAAATATAGGGGGGATTTTAATGAATTTTATAAAGCATTTCAAAACTATAACAATTCATAAACTAATTGTTATGAAATATTGTTTTAAGGTTGGGTTGTATAAACAGGGGTTATTGCACGATTTGTCAAAATATTCATTAGTAGAATTTATTGCTGGTATAAAATATTACCAAGGTAATGTTAGTCCAAATGGTATTCAGAAAAAGGTAGAGGGGTACTCTAAAGCCTGGTTACACCATAAAGGACGTAATAAGCATCATTTTGAATATTGGATAGATTATGGTCAAAAATTAGAAGACGGTTTTGTGGGAGTAGAAATGCCTAAAAAATATGTGGTAGAAATGTTTATAGACAGAATGGCAGCTTCTAAAAATTATGAAAAAGAAAAATATAGCGATAGAAGTCCTTTAGAATATTATAATGTTGGAAAGGATTATTATATAATAAATGAAAAAACACGAACATTATTGGAAAAATTATTGGTAATGTTATGTGAAAAAGGTGAAAAAGAAACATTAAATTATATAAAAAAGAAGATTTTAAATGAAAAATGACATGAAAAACAAAAAATAGTTATAAATTGTGCTAAAAAATATGTTATAATGTGATTTAGTGTAGTTAGATTTTTTAAGAAATCTAAAATTGTAACTGAATAATTAATTAGTAATAAAATTACGTCATTAATAAAGGAGTTGTTTAATTTGGGGCAAAAATTTAAAAGAGTTTTAGTGGCTAATAGGGGAGAAATAGCAATTAGAATATTTAGAGCATGTCATGAATTGGGGATTAGGACTGTAGCAATATATTCTGAAGAGGACAAGCGTGCTATATTTAGAACAAAGGCTCATGAATCATATTTAATTGGGAAAAATAAAGGACCTGTTGAAGCTTATCTAAACATTGATGAGATAATTAATCTTGCTCTTAAGAAAAAAGTTGATGCAATTCATCCTGGATATGGTTTTCTTTCAGAAAATCCTGAATTTGCAAGAAGATGTGAGGAAGCTGGAATAGAATTTATAGGGCCTAAATCAGAAATGATGGAGAAACTTGGGGATAAGATTAAATCTAAATTAGCTGCAATTGAAGTTGGAGTTCCAGTTATACCTGGTGTAGAAAAGCCAATTCAAAGCGAAGAAGAAGCTGTAGAATTTGCTAAAAAATGTGGCTATCCAGTAATGCTTAAAGCTGCTGCCGGTGGTGGCGGAAGAGGTATGAGAATAGTTAGAAGTGAAAATGAAATTATAGATCAATATAGAAGTGCAAAAAATGAAGCAAAGAAGGCATTTGGAATAGATGATATCTTTATTGAAAAATACTTAGAAGGACCTAAGCATATTGAAATTCAAGTACTTGGAGATAAGTATGGAAATATAGTTCATCTTTATGAAAGAGATTGTTCTATTCAAAGAAGACATCAAAAAGTAATTGAGATAAGTCCAGCACTTTCACTTTCAGATAAAAAAAGAAAAGAAATTTGTGAAGATGCATTAAAAATAGCAAAATCAGTAGGATATAGAAGTGCAGGTACTTTGGAATTTTTAGTTGATATGCATGGAAATCATTACTTTATTGAAATGAATCCTAGAATTCAAGTTGAGCATACAATCACTGAAATGACTACCGGTATAGATATAGTTCAAAGTCAAATATTAATAGCAGAAGGGTATAAATTAGATTCAAAAGAAATAGGAATTTATTCTCAAGAGGATATTAAGCCAAGAGGCTATGCAATACAATGTAGAGTAACAACAGAAGATCCTTCCAATAATTTCTCGCCAGATACTGGTAAGATAGATGTTTATAGAACAAGTGGAGGTTTTGGAATAAGACTAGACGGTGGTAATGGATTTGCAGGTGCTGTGATTTCACCATATTATGATAGCTTATTAGTTAAAACTACTGCATATTCTAGAACTTTTGAAGATGCTGTTAGAAAATCTATTAGAGCAATAAAAGAAACCAATATTACAGGAGTTAAAACAAATGTTGATTTTTTAATTAATGTTTTAAATAATGAAGACTTCAAAAAAGGACAATGTGATACTAATTTTATTGCAGATAATCCACAATTATTTGATATAACACCTAGAATAGATGCTGAAAACAAAGTATTAAAATTCTTAGGAGAAAAAATAGTAAATGAAACTAAAGGAAATAAGAGAGAATATGATGTGCCTGTTATTCCTCCAATAGATACAGTAAATGGATTAATTGGTACAAAACAAATTTTGGACAATCAAGGTCCAGAAGGTGTAGTTAAGTGGATTAAAAATCAAAATAAACTTTTACTTACTGACACTACTATGAGAGATGCACAACAGTCATTAATGGCTACAAGAGTAAGAACAGTTGATATGAAAAAAATTGCGAAGGCTACTGCAACTTATGGAAGTGATTTATTTTCACTAGAAATGTGGGGTGGAGCAACATTTGATACTTCCTACAGATTCTTGAAAGAATCTCCATGGAATAGGTTAGAATCCTTAAGGAGAAGAATACCAAACATAATGTTCCAAATGCTTATAAGAGGAGCTAATGCAGTAGGATATAAAAATTATCCTGATAATGTAATTAGAGAATTTATAAAGGAATCAGCTAATAATGGAATAGATATTTTTAGAATTTTTGATTCTTTAAACTGGTTAAAAGGTATAGAAATTTCCTTAGATGAAGTTTTAAAATGTAATAAAGTAGCTGAAGTGGCTCTTTGTTATACTGGAGATATTTTAGATGAAAGTAGAGATAAATATTCTTTAGAATATTATGTTAAAAAAGCTAAGGAAATTGAAAAAATGGGGGCACATATCCTTGGAATAAAAGATATGTCAGCATTGTTAAAACCTTACGCTGCTAAGAAGCTAATTACAGCACTTAAAAATGAAATTTCAATTCCAATACATTTACATACACATGATACTACAGGGAATGGTGTAGCTACTGTATTAATGGCTGCAGATGCAGGAGTTGATATTGTTGATACTACATTTAATAGTATGTCTGGACTTACAAGTCAACCTGCATTAAACTCAATAGTTGCAGCATTAGAAAATACTGATAGAGCAACAGGAATTGATTTAAGTAATATTGAAAAAATTTCTGAGTATTGGGCTTCAGTAAGACCTGTTTATTCTCAATTTGAGTCAGAATTGAAAACAGGTAGTGCAGAAATTTATAAATATGAAATACCAGGTGGTCAATATTCAAACTTAAAAGCTCAAGTGGAAAGCTTTGGTCTTGGACATAGATATGATGAAGTTAAGAAGATGTATAAGAGAGTTAATGATATGCTTGGGGATATAATAAAGGTTACACCTTCATCAAAAATGGTTGGTGATATGGCAATATTTATGCTTCAAAATGATTTAAATGAAGAAAATATATATGAAAAAGCAAAAAATATGGCATTCCCTGATTCTGTTGTTTCATATTTTAAAGGGATGATGGGACAGCCAGAAGGAGGATTCCCTGAAAAGTTACAAAAGTTAGTTTTAAAAGATGAGAAGCCAATAACTGTAAGACCGGGAGAATTGCTTGGCGATGAAGATTTTGATGCAATAGAAAAGCATATTAAAGATAAATTTAAGTATAATCCGGAAAGAAAAGATTTAATTAGTTACGCATTATATCCAGATGTATTTGAAGACTTTATCAATTTCAGGTTAGAATATGGGGATGTAAGCAGAATGGGTAGTGATGTATTTTTCCATGGCTTAAGGGAAGGTGAAACCTGTGAAATAGAAGTAGCTGAAGGAAAAATCTTTATAATTCAATTAGTAGAAATAGGTAAGCTTGATGCTGAAGGATATAGAACATTAGATTTTGAAGTTAATGGAAATAGAAGAGAAATAAAGGTAAAAGATAAATCTATAAGATATGAAGGCAATATAGAAGAATCGTTAACCAAGATGGCTGATCCGGAAAATAAAATGGAAATTGGTGCTGGAATTCCAGGTAATGTAATTAAAATCCTTGTAAAAGAAGGAGAAGAAGTAAAAGAAAATCAAAATCTATTAGTAATTGAAGCAATGAAAATGGAAACTAATATTTTAGCTACTTCTAGTGGTATTGTAGATTCAATAATAGTGAAAGAAGGTCAACAAGTTAAGACTGGGGAATTATTAATTACTCTAAAGTAAAAAATATGATATAATAAATTATATTTATTAGGAGGAATATTATGACAGTTAAAATGTTGCATTGTTGCATTAGGGTTAAAGATTTAGATGAATCTTTAAAATTCTATAAAAATATAGGGCTTATAGAAACAAGAAGAAAAGATTACCCAGAACATAAATTTTCCTTAGTATATATGTCAACTGAAAAAGGAGATTATGAGTTAGAACTTACTTATAATTATGACGTAGAAAAGCCATATGAAATTGGTAATGGATTTAGCCATATTGCTATAGGTGTTGAAAATCTTGAAGAAACAAGAGATAAACATATTGAATTAGGATATAAGGTTACAGACTTAAAAGGATTGCCAGGACAAAAACCTAATTATTATTTTGTGAATGATCCAGATGGATATTTAGTAGAAGTAATTAGATTATAAAGAAGATAAAGATCTTAAATAATTCTTGATTTTACTTTTTAAATTAAAAGAGGTTGTCGCATAAGTTGTAATGCCACAACCACTTTTATTCTTTAGAAAATTGATACTAACTTCTAAGCTGTGATAAATAATTTTAATTAAACTTCTAATAGATTATATAGTCTAGATATTTTTTTATGCTGTTTTTGCTCATACATGAGTTTGTCAGCAAAAGCAATCATAGATTCAACATTTGAATATTTTTTATTAGAATTACTAACAACTCCATAACTATAGGTAATAAAAAATGGTGTTACTTGCATATGATTATTTGAGTCAATAATATTTTCAAAACCTGATAGGTATTTTTTTATTTTGTTTGAGCTTGTACCTTCGATTATTACTACGAATTCATCGCCACCAACACGGAATATCTTTTTCGGTATATTAACTTTGTATAATGCATTGGAAAATATTTTTAGTGCCTCATCACCAGCAGAGTGTCCATAATTATCATTAATAAATTTAAAATCATCTAAATCAAAATTAATAATAGTAATATTTGTGTTCCTTTTTTGTTTAATATGTGATAGGTACTGTTCAAAAGATAATCTATTTAATGCATTTGTTAATGGATCATATTGATATTCTGAGTTAAGCAAGAATATGTAATTTGCAATTAATAAGGCTCCTACTAAACTCCATACTAAGAAAGTATGTGGATAAATAATTTGTAGTAATGTACCTAAAAATGCAACAATAAGTAATAACGAGAATAGATTAACTTCTTTTTCATACATGTTTTTTTCAATTACTCGAATATATAAAAAGATATATATATAATAAAAACAACATAATATGTATGGAATTGCAAAAAATAAGGTGAAACTATAAACATTATTATTATCAATTTTGAAGAAGATATTAAAGTGGCAATTGGCAATTGAAATAATGGTATTTACAAGTAATGGATATTTCAATACTTTTTTGGGTTTAAAATGGATACCATGATATCGAGAAAACCATTCACCTATATGCATTATCCATATATAAACAATAAAAGGACCTAAGGAAAATGTCATTATAATAATAGTTTTATTTAACAATATTATGATATGACTATCATATAAAGATAAAAATACTGTTATTATTTGAAATATTAACATTATTATAGTTAAAGGAAGTATACCTAAGAATAATCTATTAATAAAAGAACTTTTTAATAACTTATAATGAGCGTGATAATATATCATAATAAGTAATAATGTAACTATTAATTCTCCTTGGATTTCTGATAAAATAGCCATTTATAAACCTCCTTTATTAAAAAAATTATACTATGAATTGGAAAATAAATAAATAAATGGAGAAGAAAGTTTATAAAAAATTATCAAAAAATGTAATAATTATTCAAAAACATGCTTTGTATTAACATATTATTTATGTATAATATATAATATATATTGAATTTGAAAGGGGTAAATTATGTTTTGTGAAAAATGTGGAAATAAACTACAAGATGGTGTAAAATTTTGTCCAAACTGTGGTTTTCAAGTAGGTTCTGAAAATTATACTTTTCATGATGATAAAGTAATACATACAGAAAATGTGCAGAATATAAATTATCAAGATATCCAAGCAATGAGAAAAAAGAAAAGTGAAAACTTTGGTATTGCTGCTTTGGTACTTGGAATAATATCGATATTATTATGCATAACTGTGTTTATTTCTGGATTATGCGGGATTTTAGCAATAATATTTGGAATTATTCAAGTTGTTTCTAAAGAGAAAAAGGGCTTAGGAATTAGTGGTATTATTACAGGGGGAATAGGAATATTATTATCAATTATTTTCATATTTGCATATATATCTTTGGCATCAGATGTAGAAATAAGAGATCGTTATGAATATAATGATTATTATGATAGTGAATATGATGATGATTATTATAGCTACGAAAAAGAATTTACTTTTTAGGTATAATTAATAAAAATCATAATTGAAGTTAAAAAGGAGGAATTACATGTAATTCCTCCTTTATTAGTTTTCTTAATTTCGTAAGTACATATGACACTATTTAAGAAATAATCATTTTATAATTTTAATGTGAAAGAATTACTGTCGATATTCTCAGTATTAAGGATACTATTAATATATTTTTTATTGAAGTCATTTCCATATTGCATCCATAATTTATAATACTTTGAAGAAATAAATGTTTCTTTATATTCATGAATTCTTCCACTAAAATAATTAATATTCAAAAGGGAAAATCCCTTTGCCATTTCAGAAGCAATTTCAGCAGGCAATTCTAAAGAGGCAATTTCATTTAATTTCTTATTATATGAAATAGACTTAAAAAAGTTATAGGAATAGGTTTCAAAATTCATTAAATCAGGTGAAGTTAGATTATTATTGCGAGCCCAAGTAGTAACATTTACTTTAGCACTATTATATTTAATTTCATTATTATTTATTTCTAAAATGCCATATTGGTTAGGATATAGGCCTAAGGCATTAGTTGAAATATCATAAACTTCATTATTATAGGAAACAATACTTTGTAAGTGAGTATGTCCACTAATAAATATTTTTACATTATATTTCTCAAGAAGTTTAAGTATTTTTGTATTATTATCCAAAGTAAAAGACTTATAAAATACAGAGTTATGTATTAATAAATTATGGTGGCAAACAATAATAGGGAATATCTTATTTTTTTTTGCATATCTAAGGTTTATTTCAAGCCAATTATATGTACTATCTTTAATATTACCATTTGAAATAGTTTTTGTTTCTGTATTTTCATTATATAAACAACTATCTAAAAAGAATAACCAATGATTTTCTGTAGCCTTAATAATGTAACTCAGGGAGGTAGGATCTTTTTTAAATGAATTATTATATCCAAAGTATTTATATATAGTCAAAAATTCTGCTGGAGTAACAGTTGAAACTCTTAGCATTTTATCATTAATCTCCTTAGCTAAAAAATTATTTATGTCGTGATTCCCTGGTATTATAAAAACATCTATATTGTTATTTTTTAGGATATTAAGTTTAGCTTTTAATTCTTCATGACTAATTTTTTCTCCATTGTAAGATAAATCTCCACTTAAAATTACACCATCTGGATGAATAGCAATTACTTCTTCAATGAAAGCATCAAAAATATAGGATATATAATTAATAACTTTTCCATCAGATTTTTTTAGAATATCTAAAAATAAATTCTTATTTTTTATTAGTTCTCTTGAAATGTAGTGAATATCAGTAGCAATTACAAATTTCATATCTTATCTTCCTTTTATAAATTATTTCTTATAGTATATCACAGTTACTAAAAATGGAAAAATGAGAAAAGAAATTTACAACTACAAACAAAATACGACAAAATATTTATAGATAAAGTATTAATAAATGAATGAAGAGTTAAAAAGTGGTAAACAATGTCGTATTTTGTTGTTTTGTAAAAAATAAATTGATAAAATTTAAATATAGAAAAAATTATATAGAAAAAAACAAAAAATATAAAACTAATTGTCGAAAATATGAAACATACAATGTCGAATGGAGGCGATATTTATGAAAAAGAACATTAGGAGTAAAAAAGTAACAATAGTAGAATATATTATTTCTGTAGTATCAATAATTATTTTAGGAATTGCAATAAAATCAAATTATAGCACATATCAAACAGTATTTGGTAATAATGCTCAAGGAGAAGTAAAAGCACAAATAGAAGCTACAGAGGAAAGAGAGAAAATATCTGTTACAGAAATACAAGTTTCATCTACAGAAGCAGAATTAACTGTAGGTGATATTAAGAATATTGATGGAAATGTACTTCCTGAAAACGCTGACAATAAGCTTGTAAAATGGACTTCATCTGATGAAACTATTGCAACAGTTTCTCCTATTGGAAAGATAACAGCAATAAAAGAAGGAACATGTACAATCACAGCTTTTGCTGATGAAAACGAAAGCATTACAAAAATAATTAATGTAACAGTAAAGCCTGTTGAGGTTAAGAAAGAAGAGACTCCTGTAGTTAATGAGGAAGCAAAACAAGGTAATACGAAGCAACAGACAAAAACTAATAATCAAAGAAAACAATCAAATAATTCAAATCAAGCAGCACAAACACAGACACAAACACAAACACAAACACAATCTCAGCCAACTCAGACTTATACAGCACCAAGTACCTATGCTGGTAGCAATGGTTATGACTCTTATTGTAGTCAGGTTGTAGCATTAATAAATCAAGAAAGGGCTAATTATGGAATTGCTCCATTAAATGAATATCAAGGAATTAATCAATTAGCAAAAGTTAGAGCAGAAGAAGCAGCTCAAGTTTGGTCTCATACTAGACCAGATGGAAGAAGATGTTTTACTGTATTTAGCGATTATGGATTAAGTTTTAGTGCTAAGGGAGAGAATTTAGCTTTTGGACAAAGAACACCAGAAGCAGTAGTAAATGCATGGATGAATTCATC
>JAAYPK010000125.1 GCA_012519845.1 Clostridiales bacterium | reverse complement strand
TGTGGCTCGATAGCTCAGTCGGTAGAGCAGAGGACTGAAAATCCTCGTGTCCCTGGTTCGATTCCTGGTCGAGCCACCAGGAAAAAGCACTAACTATGTTAGTGCTTTTTTTATTTGTGAAAATGAAATATTTTTGTAACCTTTAATTAAACATTGTGTAATTCATTATCTAAATTTATATTATATAATAAATGTTATAAAGGATATATTAATAAGTATAGATTAAGATTTTCTTAATAAATACTTAAGGGTAATAAGCTATAATAAATTTGGAAGTGTTTGGCACTTATCTGAATTTTTGTAGGTGGGTATATGTTTGAAAAAATAAGTTTATCAAACAAGGATATAAATAATCTTGCAAAAGGTATTATTTATGGCACAATTATTGGTATTATTTTAGGAGTATTAATTGGAGAAGTAGAATTAGTTTTTGTTACATGTGAGGTTTTGGGAATAATCATTTCTTTATTGTATTCTTGGGTAAACAAAAGAAAGAAAATTTAAATTAGTCCTCATATCAATATTAAAATAAAGTTATAAGCCAGAAAGTCACTTAACATAATGATAAGTGGCTTTCTGGCTTATATATTATCAATTTGCCAATCTATTTCTTTTTTGTTTACTGATTTTAAGAAAGAATTTGCTTTAGAAAATGGACGGCTGCCAAAGAATCCTCTGCTAGCAGAAAGAGGGCTAGGGTGTACTGATTGAATTATGTAATGTTTAGGATTATTTATTAAGGTTTTTTTGCTAATTGCATTGTTCCCCCATAAAATAAATACTATAGGATCATCCTTTTTATTTAGCGCTGAAATAATAAAATCAGTAAATTGTTGCCAGTCAATCTTTTTATGAGAATTAGGTTCGCCATCACGAACAGTTAAAACAGTATTTAATAATAAAACACCTTGATCAGCCCATTTTTTTAAGCAACCGTTATTGGGTATATAACAGCCTAAATCACTTTGTAATTCTTTATAAATGTTTTTTAAAGATGGAGGGGAAGGAATTCCTGGATTTACTGAGAAACTAAGTCCATTTGCTTGCCCCTTGCCATGATAGGGATCTTGCCCTAAAATTACTACTTTTGTATCTTTAAATGATGTGTAGTTTAATGCATTAAAAATATCCTGCATACTTGGATGTATTGTTCTAGTATTGTATTCATTAACTAATATTTGTCTAAGTTTTTTGTAATAATCTTTTTCAAATTCATTAAATAAAATAGATTTCCAGTCATTTTTTATAAAATCATACATATTAATCACCTAAAGTGATTATATATGATATATTAAATCACTTCAAGAATATCCTTAACGTGATCTTTAACTTTAACTTTCCTATATTCCTTAACTAATATACCATTTTCATCAATAATAAAAGTACTTCTTTCTATTCCTAAAACCTTTTTACCATACATATTTTTTTCTTTAATTACGTCATAAAGTGAACAAACAACTTTTTCTTCATCACTTAATAATAAAAATGGCAAAGATAGTTTTGTAATAAACTTTTCATGGGAATTTAAAGAATCTTTACTAATTCCAATTACTATTGCATTTTTATCAGATATTATTTCATGATTATCTCTAAAATCACAAGCTTCATTTGTACAACCTGGAGTATTATCCTTTGGGTAAAAATAAAGAATGACTTTCTTTCCTCTAAAATCACTTAATTTATGTTCATTTCCATCTGAACCCATTAAAGTGAAATCTGGAGCTAATTTTCCTATTTCCATATAAACACCTCCTAGTGTTAATATTATTATATAATAATGATTATTAATTATCAATAGAATTCCACTTTTTTTGTTGTTATAATATTCATATACTGATAAAATAGGTATATAAAATTAAAAGGAGAATTAAAATGGAAAATAAGATATTAGCAGTAGCTGCAGGAAATGAAATTACAGAGGCAGATTTAAACAGAATTATAGAAAGATATCCTGAAGATAAAAGAGGGTATTTTAGCACTGAAGATGGGAGAAATCAATTATTAGAGCAAACAATAGGCTTTGAATTAATGAGTAAATTTGGAGAAGAAATAGGTTTAGACAAAGCTGATGATTATAAGGCAACTGTAAAAGCTTTAGCAAAGGAATTATTAACTCAAGTAACTATTAATAAAGTTTTAGGAGATGTTACAGTAACAGAAGGAGAAGCAGAAAAGTTTTATAATGAAAATCAACAATATTTTAAGGAAGAACCTTCAGTTTCTGCAAAACATATTTTGGTAAAAACAGAAGAAGAAGCTAATGCGATAAAAGACGATATTGAAGCTGGAAAGATAACCTTTGAAGAGGCAGCTAAAAATAATTCTACATGTCCATCAAAAGAACAAGGTGGGGATTTAGGACCATTTAAAAGAGGAATGATGGTTCCTGAATTTGAAGAAGTAGCATTTGATTCTGAAGTTGGAAAAGTAACAAACCCAGTAAAAACACAATTTGGATATCACTTAATTAAGGTATATGATAAAAGTGATGAGAGTATAAGAAGTTTTGAAGAATCAAAGGAAATGATATTAAATAAATTAACTCAAGATGCTCAACAGAAAAAATATGTTGAATTATTAAAAGAACTAGAAGCAAAATATGGAGTAGAAAGAAAATAAAATTATTTAGGCTATCGCTTTTTTAGATAAAAATCTTTAAGCGATAGCTTTTATTTTTTTGTTTTAATGAGTAAAAAGCAGTACAGTATTTAATTTTAAACTATTAATGAACTACATTAATTCAGTGTAGCTTTTTATATATTTGTCAGCTATTTTTATCAAATCATTTTCTTGGTGTTTTGAATAATTGTCATAAACCGCTACAACTTTCATTCCTGCTAGTTTAGCTCCTTTAACTCCCTGTATTATGTCTTCAAAAACAATGCAATTATTAGGGGAAACTCCTAGCTTTTTAGCAGCTAAAAGATAGATATCAGGATTATCTTTACTCTTTTTTACTTCTGAAGAGGTTGTTATAGAATCAAAGTAATGATATATATTATTGTTTTTTAAAGCTGCTTCAAGGAGGATATTTGAATTACTTGTTGCAAGTCCAATTTTTATATTATTGTTTTTTAGCTTTTTTATAAAATCAAAAGCACCATCTTTAAGTAAAACGTTATTTGAGTATTCATATAAAGCCATATCATTCCATTTGTTAATTATTTCTTCTATAGAAGCTTGTATATTGAATCTATTTTTAAAATAGCTTGCTGTTTGCTCAAAGCTAAGATGATTAATTTCATCTTTTAGGTTTGAAGGAATTGGTATGCCAAGGTAATCAAAATAATTTTTGTCGATTTTCTCCCATACCCACATTGAATTTACTAATGTTCCGTCTAAATCGAAAATTGCACCGGTTATATCATTAAACATATTTGTAATAACCTCCCCAAATTTATTTATAGAAAATTGTATATTAAACTGATAAAATAGTAAATAATATAAAGGTAATACTATTTAAAGGAGTTAATTTTATGATAATAGTATTAATAATGTTATACATTTTTATAGTTTTATTTACATTAGCTTTATGCAAAGCCGCTGGGAAAAAAGGAAATTATAGAAATAAAGATAAAAGAAAAAAGTAGACAAATTAATCTGATACCTATAGACTAGACACTTATAAAAAAAGTGTTTAAGTCTATAGGTATTTTTTATATAATGAAAACAATAATTGGAGGTTGCTAATGAGTAAGATTTTATTTACAGAAAATGATAT
>JAAYPK010000124.1 GCA_012519845.1 Clostridiales bacterium | reverse complement strand
TGTCTTCTGTCCCTTTTATTTGTATTTTTACATGGTAATTTCCTTCTCTGCTTACTACTAAATCTTCTGGTTCTATTCCTTCAAGGAATCTTATAGTACTCTTTCCACTTCCATCTGATATTATATCTTGTCCATATCCTTTTCCGAATATATATACATCTTCTCCGGCTCCACCTACTAAGGTGTCGTTTCCTGCTCCACCATCTAATATATCATTTCCTGATGATCCATTTAGTCTATCATTTCCATCATTAGCAAATAAGTTATTCTTTTCAATTGTTGCATTAAGAGTTTCATTCTGGTTGGTTCCAATTACAGCAATATCTGCTCCTATAGCTATTGCTTTTAAAAAATCATAAGATTTAGCCTCAAAATATTTTTTAAACTCTTCAAATCCCGTTGTTCCTGACTTATCAAGATATTTGATATATTTCGCTAAATCACTTATTTGTGAAAGTTCATTCTCCTTCAATAGAATTGGTAAACAAAGTTTTAGATATAATAAATCAATAGCTTTTCCATCTTCATTGTTGATTATTCGAATATACGGCAATATGGACTTAAGGCTTGTCTGCGCTATTAACTCACAATAATAGGAATTTATCAAATCCGAATAAACATTATTCAATTGTGTAGCTGCATTAACATTAGGATTTACCCCATTTACACCTTTAAACCCCTTACCTAACATGCTTTCAATTATAAGAAGTTTTTGAGCATCAAAATTACCTCCACGGCTACTTACATCAATATTCTCTGCACCGGTAACAATCTTTAGTATCTGTTCTACAATCCCAAATCGAAGTGTATTATCAGTTGATTCTTTAAATTCTTTTACTAATTCTTTTACACGTCCAGTTTCATCTATTGCCATAGCTTTATGAAGAGTTGGAACAATTCCCATACCCTTAACATCTGGTAATTCAAGAATATCCTCAGAAATCTCAACTGAATTTAAATCTTTAGTATTATATGATTCATTCTTTACCCAGTACTCAGCTATTTGAAATTCATCACCATTGGCTTTCACAAAAGTAGCTACATTCCCAAGTATGGTTCCAGATTCTGTTACTTCTCCGAAAGATTTATAACCCAATTTTATTGAATCTATTCCAGCATCTTTAAGTGAAATAAGCTCTCCATTTTCTGATATTCCATTACCGTTAATATCTTGCCACAATAGTAATGAATCAAAATCAATATCGCCCTGACTAATAATGCCATCTTTGTTTGTATCATATTCCTTTAAGGCTTCAAAACCATTTTGAGCATATTTCCCATTCTTAAGAAGTGTTTTATCTCCGAAAAGTTCACTTCCATCATTTATTTTACCGTCACGATTTTTATCAATTGCTAGCAATGCATCATCACCATTGATCCATCCCATTTTTTCTGCAAACCCATTTTGGTCAAGATCGAAATACGCTCCATCTTTAACAGAAGTAGGTGTGAATCCGTTACCATTAAGATCTATAACTAGTGGATCTATTCTAGGCGCAGCAGCGTCTTCTGCCAAACCGAATAAGTCCATTATTGCATCACCTATGCTACTTCCAATAATACCAGCTATACCATATCCAATAGCTCCAGCTAAAATAGCTCCAATTCCTGCACCTATCGGTCCACCAACAGCAGCACCAAATCCCATAAAATATGGTCCTATTGCACCTGTTATAGCCCATCCACCAACGTTTGAAACTGCAAATTCTGCAGTTTTGCTAACTATAAGACCTGCCGCAGTATTATAATCTCCTCTATTGTACGCATTTACTGCAGAATAAATAGTTTGTCCAAAATCAATAGTAGTAAATACAACATCTACTATTGGTAAAGCTTTCTTGCCTACCTTTGATAATTTTTTATATTTAGCAGCAAATTTTGCAAGAGTCTCAGCAGTATTACTACTTCCTCCAGTTATTGCATCTGCGGCTTTAATTAATAATTTATCAACATCGTTCAGCTTATCTGCAGTTTTTCCTGCAGCAGTAGCATAATCAGCTAGTGCGTTTTGGGAAATAGGAATTTTATCAAGGTCAATTTTTAGCTTATTGTATTCAAGTTCTGCTTGACGAGCTTGTACTTTATCCAAATCAGATAATGAATCATATCCAGTATACTTCGCCGACATTTCTATATCTGAAGAAAAGTTTCTAACATCTCCTACTGTTGTTTCAAACTTTGAATTACTTGGAACATCAACAGAGTTCCCACCAACAATGGATGATGTATCATATCCGATTACTTTTCCATCTTTATCATAGAACATACGAATATCATTAGTCATTTCTACTGACTTTTGCTTTAATAATTCTCGAACTTTCCCAATACCTTCATTATCACGAATTTTTCTTAATTCAGCAACTGTATAACCTCCAAATTTTTGATTATCTGGAAGATTATCAAGAGCAGTTGGAACTTCAACTGCCGCCCAAGTTCTTAAGTTATCTGGACTTAAGTCTACTTCAGCAGTTATGCAAATAAATTCCGAGTCTGGTGGAGTAGCTTTTATAAATTGCTCTGAAGCTATTGCCCAGGCCCCTTTTGATGGTTCGTAAGTATATCCTGATACTGCAAGATTAAGTAATTCTTTTTGTGATTTTAGGTCAAGTGAATCAAACTTGTTAATTGAATCCAAAATTTCTTTTAATTGTTCATTATTAAGACCTTTTTTAATTGAATTAATATCAAAATTACCATTTAATATATCATTTTTAATAGCTGCTTTTATAATATCCTGGTAGTCAGTACCAGTAAGAAACTTTGCAGCATCTGTATCATCAAGAACACGAACACCATCAATACTAGTAGCTATTTTACCTGCGCTTTCACCGTTGATTTTTCCACCATATAAAACTGTTTTAGCTCCACTTGGAGCATCTAATTCTACAGAAATTTTAGCTATAAGTTTACTAACTTCATCCATAGTTACAGTTTCTAAATCAATAGAAAGATTACCTTTTATTGTTTTAACTAATATGTTAGCCATATAAATTCTCCTTATACTAAATTTCTATAATTGCTTTAACTGTGAAATTTTGGTCTACTCCACCATCAATAGCATACACATCCAATGCCTCATTCAAACTAACTAAAATATCCTTTTGAGTAAAATACTGTTCAAGTTTCTCTGGAATATTCATATCAATAAACTTCCAAACAACAATATCTTCATTATTGTATTTAGCTTTTAACTCCTCACTTTTATCTTTACTATGCTCTCTATAAAGATGAATTGTAACAAAATGCTCAGCATCCATATTTCCTAAAATCAAAGCAAACATCTCATTATTATAGTCTTCTCGGTCTATGACACCACAATGAAACAAATAAATTTTATTTTCTTTGTCAACTGTCCAACGCCTAATATTCTCACCCATCTTCCACCGTTTATTTAGTGGATGTGGAATATTAGCAGCAATTAGCTTCCTCATTTCCTCTTCTGTTAAATAAGCATTCACAAATGCCATAATTAAACCCTCCTCTACTAGCTTATTATTCTGCTCATGAATTGAAAAAACTTCTTATTTATTCATATGAAAATCTTTTTGTTTTTAATAATCACTAAATGTATCTGTAAAAATTGTCATATAATGAATATTATATAGAATTAATTCCATTATTTCAATATTTATATTAATATAATTAATCTATATATATAAAAGCTTGAAAACTTTTAAAGAGAAAGTTTTCAAGCTTTTCATTAATAAACCTATAAAATTATTGAAATTCTTTTGCTAACTTGGTAAAGGCATCAAGAGATTTTTCAATTTTATCATAGCTTATACAATAAGATAATCTAAAGAAACCTGGACAATGGAAAGAACTACCTGGAACAATTAATAAGTTATACTTTTTAGCTACTTCTGCAAACTTAATATCATCTTCAATTAATGCCTTAGGGAATAAGTAAAAGGTCCCTTCTGGTTTTATACATTCAAATCCTAAATTAATTAAATGATTATATAATAAATCTCTGTTCTTTTTATATATATTAACATCTACCTCTGCTCCTAATGTTTTGCCAATTACTCTTTGGAATAAAGAAGGCGCATTAACAAAACCGAGGATTCTATTTGCCACATTTAAAGCTGATATAATATTTTCAAAATCATCTATTTTTTCTGAAACTGTAATATATCCAATTCTTTCTCCAGGCAATGATAGTGATTTACTATAAGAATATCCTATTAATGAATTATTATAATAGTTTAATATATATGGTACTTTTACATTATCATATACAATCTCTCTATAAGGTTCATCGCTAATTAAATATATACTTGTATTAAACTCTTTTTGCTTCTTATCTAAAATATTAGCTAATAATTTTATTGAATCTTCAGAATAAACAACTCCTGTTGGATTATTTGGTGTATTAATAATAACTGCCTTTGTCTTAGCTGTTATTTTACTTTCAAATTCTTTAAAGTTAGGTTGAAAAGTTTTTGTATCTGCTTCTACTACAACCAATTTACCATTAAAATTTGATACATAATTATTATACTCTCCAAAGTATGGTGCAAAAACAATTACTTCATCCTCTGGATTAAGAAGTGTTTTAAGTATAATATTTAATCCACCTGCTGCTCCGCAAGTCATAATAATATTATCAGTTTTTAAATTTGTATTATTCTTTTTATTTTCATAATTTGCAATTTCAGCTCTTACATCTTCATAACCAGAATTATTCATATATCCGTGAACTAAATTTGGCGATTCCCCTTTAATTATATCAATAATAGCAGATTTAATTTCTTCTGGAGGCTCTACATTAGGATTACCAATACTATAATCAAAAACATTTTCTTCACCATAGATATCTGATAATCTTTTTCCCTCTTCAAACATTGCTCTAATAATAGAACTATTATTAACCAATTCTTGCATTTTGTTAGAAATCATTTTTTTACTCCCCTCTATATACATAATATTTTTTCATTAGTAACACCTAAAACAGATTTTCCTGCTTCTAAGTACTCTAATACAATATTAATTGCTTCTTGATTTATTACTTCTCCACTACATACAATTGGAATTCCAGGAGGATATGGTATTATGTTCTCTTTAGCTATTTTCCCCAAAGATTCTTTAATACTCTCCCATGTCCCTTCCTTATTAAAAGTTTCATATGGTTCTAAACTTTTTATAGGTCTTCTATATGTTATTTTAATATCTTTATTATAATTTTTTATTTCATCTATATCCAGTTTTTTTATAGCGTTATAGATTTTAACAAATTGTTCTTCTCCGTAACAAGGTGATAATATTAAAACCACCCCTGAATGGAAACTCATTTCACTTTGAATATTTTCATTTCTTAAATAATCTAATAATTTGTGTCCGCTATAACCTTTAGGCAACACTAAAACATATCTTGATTTATCAATAAAATACCCTTTAGGCAATTCATTAGATAATATTTTTATTTTACCTAAAGAATTAATCTTGTTTATATATTTTTCACTTAAGGTAATTAGATTATTATAATCCTCTTTCCCATACTCTTGAAGATAATATCTGCCATAATCTAAAGATGCCATAATTAAGTACGAAGGTGAAGTAGTCATAAAAGCTCTAAGATAAAATTCAATATTAGATTCTTCATCATTTACTAAAAGGTAAGATCCTCCTGTTAATGCTGGTATAGTTTTATGAGCACTTATTATTACATAATCAGCTATAGAAGCCAAATTCTTAGGTAAATTACTACCAATTCCAAAATGGGCACCATGAGCTTCATCAATAATTACTTTTAGATTTTTGTTTTTTAAATCTGAAATAATTTCTTCTAAATTATATCCAATTCCAAAGTAATTAGGATAAGTTAATATTATCCCTTTGGGATTTGAACTTTCTTTTAATGCTGTATTTATATTTTCTTTATTTGGTGGTAAGAATAGCCCTTCAATATCAGTTAATATTGGATCTATATATACTACTTTTAATTTTCTTAAAATAATAGCATTATAAATGGATTTATGGCAATTACGTTCAACTAATACTTCATCCCCTTCATTGAAAGCTGCAAAAATAGCTGCTAAATTCCCACCAGTACTCCCATTTACCATAAAGAAAGCTTTTTTACTGTTATATAATTTACTTAATAATTCTTCTGCCTTCTTTATTACTCCTGTTGGATTGTGTAAATTATCTAAAGGGTCTACTTCTGTAATATCTAATTTTCCAAGTTGTCTCTTGAACATTAATCCAATTTCATCTCTGTCAAAGGCTTTACCACACTTATTCCCTGGCATAGATAATATTAAATTATTTTCTTTATGATATTTTATTAACTCGTTTAGTAATGGTAACTTCTCCATTTTACTCATTCCTTTGGATTAACTACTTCTATTGTTATTTTGCTAAAAACCTTCTTAAAAACTTCTAATATTTCTATAGGTTCTATATTTAAGACATTAATTTTTTCTGCCTTCATAACGGCTTTTATACTTAAATCTTTAGCTACAAAAATACTTTGCTCTTCATTTATTAATTTTTTTATCTTAATAACTTTTACTAATTCATTTATTCTTTCTTTAGATAATTTATTTATTGTTTTTTCTAAACTACCAATTATATTATTTATTATTTCCAATGTTTTATTTACATTTTCCTTTGAAGTAGTAAAAAATATTTTATAAAGCCTAATATGTTTTTCATTGTTGATTTTTGTTAATATATCATATACTAGTGAATTTTTAGTTCTAAGTTCAGTAAAAAGTATAGAATTAACCCCTACGCCGAAAAATTCATTAAAGATTTCCAAAGCAGCTAGTTCTCTATTAATTAAATTATTTATAGGAGCAATTATTTGAATTCTAGAGTTCATAATTCCCATTTTATTATCAAAATATATATTTGCTTTTGGTATTTCTGTACTTTCTGCTATAGTAACTTCCTTACTATCTTCCCATTGTAAAAAATACTTTTTTACTATTTTTAAAACTTTTTCTACTTCTAAGGAAGATACTACAGCTATTTTTATATTTTTAGCTATATAATGTTTATTATAAAAATCTATGACATGAGATATTTTAGTGTTCTTTATATCCTTCTCTAAACCGATTATAGGATACTTCAATCTATTAGACTTGTAACAATTATAAAAAAGCTTATCTTCACAATATTGTTCTAAATCTTCATCCCATTCTTTTAACTCTTGTAGTATTACTTCCCTTTCATCTATAAAATCTTTTTCATCAAATTTAGGATTTTTTAATATATCATAGAATAATTCTATACCCTTATCTAAATCTTCTTCTAAAAGTGAACCATAATATATTACATAAGGATAATTTGTCATAGCATTTTGAAATCCAAAAATATTACTAAGATCCCTATTTATTTCTTCTTCACTTCTTTTTTTAGTCCCCTTATATACCATATGCTCTGTAATATGGGCAAGCCCTAAAAGATTATCTTCTAGGGCTGCTCCTGCATTTACTCCAATAGAAATAGAATTTAATTTTGATTTACTCTTTTTATAATAAACTTCTATTCCATTAGTTAATTCTATTTTCATTATTTAACTTCCTCTGCTTTTAAAGCTATAGCACATTCAATTCTTTTCTTTTGCATTTTACAACCTATTTCATAAGGTATTTTCATATCACCATTAAAGTTTACATTATTTGCTTGGCAACCACCACTACAATAGAATCTTGCCCAGCAATCTCTACACTTTGGTTTATTATAAATATGAGCTGTTTTAAATTCTTTACTTAACTCACTATTAAAGGAATCATCATAAACAGAACCAAGCTTATATTTTTCATTACCAACAAATTGATGACAAGGATAAACATCTCCTTGTGGTGTTATTGCAACATATTCAAATCCTGCTCCACAGCCTGAAATTCTCTTATATACACAAGGACCTCCTTGGATATCTATATTAAAATGATAGAAAGTGAATTCGTCCTTATGTTCTCTCTTTCTTTTAGCCATTTCTTCATATAATTTATCATAATTATTAAAGATAACAGGCAAATCTTCTTCTCTTAAAGCTAATGGATGTCCCTCTTCTAAAACTACTGGCTCAATAGATATTTCCTTAAAGCCTTCATTTAGCATAGCCACTACGTCTTCATAAAAATCAGTATTTTCTCTAGTAAAAGTTCCTCTTACATAAAAAGTTTTTCCTTTAGTTCTTTTAGAAATCATTTTTTTTATATTAGGTAAAATATCATCATAAGATCCACTTCCATCAACCTTAATTCTTACCTTATCATTTACTTCTTTTCTACCATCTAATGAAAGAATTATATTTCCCATTTCTTTATCCATATAATCCATCATTTCATCTGTAAGTAGTGTAGCATTAGTAGTCATAGTGAATCTTATATTTTTATTCCACTTCTTCTCATTTTCTCTAGCATATTTTATAATTTCTTTTATTGTGTCCATTATTAATGTTGGCTCTCCACCAAATAAATCAATTTCAATGTTCTTTCTTGGGCCACTTCTTTTAATAACATAATCAATGGCTTTTTTTGCTGTATCAATATCCATAACTCCTTTATGTCCATGATACTCCCCTTCATCAGCAAAACAATATTTACATCTTAAGTTACATCCATGAATTATATTTAAGCATATGGCCTTTATATAATCTCTATCATCCATAGAACTATTAGCTATTTCTTCATATTGGTCACCAGAGTATATTACTCCCTCTTCAGCTAATTCTTGAATTTCATCATATGCCTCTGAAATTTCATTTTCATCATATTTTCCTTTTAGCTCTTTCATTATCTCAGTTTTAGTTTTTATTTTATCATCTTCTAATATATCATAAACTAATTCATCGACTATATGAACTGCTCCTGTATTTACATCTAATACAAAATAGTTATCTCCCTGTTTAAATTTGTGTATTAATGCCATTTTTTATTAATCCCTCCAATAATCGTAAAGAAGCAGTAACTAAAAAGTTACTGCCTTCTTTAATAAATTAGTTTTCGCACTCTAAGTTTGCAACTGTGCAAGATGTCTTACAAGCAGATTGGCAAGAGTTTGCGCATTCTTTACAACCTGGTTTACATAGGCTGTTTTTTATATTTGTTTTATTAATTGTTTTAATATGCTTCATCTGGACTATAACCCCCGAAACTATTTTTTCTTCTCTATTATATCACAGATATTGATAATGTAAAAAACAATTTTGCTAAAATTTTCTACAATATCAATCAAATTTAGTAATTTTATATGTAAACATAAAACCTATAATTCCCAAAATAAGTCCTATTAAACTTTGCATTAACTGAAATCCAGGAAATACACCAGTAACAGAGGCTAATACAAATCCAAAAATCATCATATAAGTTTCTCCTGGGAATTTTTTAAGTAACCATTCTATAAGTCTAGCAGTTGCTAAAGTCCCAACTATTCCACCTACTAATATTGGTAGTAATACTATTATGTTAATTTCACTAATTGCAGCCATTACAGTGTTGTATAACCCTAAAATTAGTAACATAAAAGATCCACTTATTCCTGGTAATATTAATGCAACTGCAATTATTACCCCTGCAATAAATAACCAAATAGCATTCATAAATGATAATTCTCTAATTACAGCTGAATTATCAACACCACTTCCACTTAGTAATAAAGCAACAATAATTCCTATAGCTAAATAGATTAAATTCTTTTTCTTAAATCCATTTTCTGTTGATTTTTTAAACATTAACGGTGCTCCACCAAGAATAATCCCTATAAACATATACCCTATTTGAATAGGATATTTATCTATAATAACATTAATTATATTACTAAAAATAAACATACCTAAAATTGCACCAATTCCAACTTGAAGTAAAATTTTATATTGATTCTTAAAATCTTTAATTATATTATTTACAGCATGTATTAATTTATCATATATTCCAAGTACTATTGCAATGGTACCACCACTTACTCCAGGAACTATTTGAGATATACTAATAACTACCCCTTTTAAAATATTAATAATAATTTCCATATTCTCCCCACATTCTTTAGCGTATAATATTTTAAATATTATCAAAACTTATTAATTTTGTAAATTATTTTTACATATATTTAACATTGGATTTATGTACTGTTGGAAATTCAACTTTAAAAGTAGTAACATTGTTCAAACTTTCAGCCATTATTTTACCTTTAAATTTTTCTACAATAGATTTTGCTATTGCTAGCCCTAATCCATATCCACCCTTTTCCCTATCTCTTGATTTATCAACTCTGTAAAATCTTTCAAATATTTTTTCTGCATCTTCCTCACTAATATTTTCTCCTTTATTTTGAACGGTTAAAATAATTTTTTGTTTATTTTCGTAAAGAGAAATAACTATTTCAGTGTTTTTATAAGCATGTTTTATGGCGTTATCCACTAATATTCCTATAAGTTGATTTATACTTTCTTTATCACCTTTTATTTTTATGTTTTCTTTAATATTGCATTTTAATTCTAAACTGTTTTCGTAAAGCACCGCTTCAAATGCAAGGATTTGCTTAATAATTGTATCAGATAAATCAAACTCACTTTCAATACCTATATTCTCATTATTATCAATTTTAGCTAAAAATAAAAGATTATTAACTAGATTAGACATTCTTTCTGTTTGCATGGATATATATTGAAGCCATTTGTTCTGATTTTTAATGTAATCTTCTTTATTTTCTTCAATAATATCCAGATTGGTTTTTATTATTGCAAGTGGTGTTTTTAACTCATGAGAAGCATCAGCTATAAATTGTTTCTGAGAATTATATGCAGCTTCAACTGGTTTTATTGCATTTCTTGCTAATAATAAACTAACTATAAACATTAAACCTATGCTAATAATAAGTATTATAATAGAGGTTATATTTAATTTTGTCATAGCTTCATCATATATTGAACTATCTTTTAATAAAATCTGTATAATTTGTGGTGTTGCTTTAATATTATATGCATATTTTTCATCGTCACTTTTTATAAATCCTCTTTCCTTATTACTACTTATTGCATTTTTAACTAGTTCAGTTATTTTACTTTCTTCAATATCATAGCTTGTTGTATATTTCAAGTCATTACTAGCTAAATTATAAATTACAAATATTCCTTCATTATATTGTTTTTTCTGATTGTTATTTTCAGGTTCTATGTCCATAAAGCCATTTGGATTATTCATTTGTGAAAATAACATGTTTTCATTATTCTTTTTTGCACTTCCATAAATAATCCCTAAAATGATTAATACTATAGATGTCATTAAAATCATTGTTGTTAATATAAATTTTATTTTTAACTTTTTAAACATTATTAATCACCATCTTTATATTCTAGTACATAACCAGCATTTCTAATCGCTTTAATTACTACCTTTGACTTTAAATATGTAAATTTTCTTCTTAAAAAAGATACATAAACTTCCATATTATTATGCTCTGCCTCAGATTCATAACCCCAAAGTTTGCTAATTATATCATCTTTATTAGTAACCATACCCTTTCTATTTATAAATAATTCTAAAAGTCCAGCTTCCTTTGCTGTAAGCTTTATAGAATCATTTTTTGTTTTTAATTCTAATAATCCCATATTCAATGTAATATCACCAAATACTAATGCATTTTCATTAACAACTTCTCCTTTTCGTCTTCCTAATGCTCTGATTCTAGCAAGAAGTTCTTCTGTATAAAAGGGTTTAGGTAAATAATCATCAGCCCCACAATCAAGACCAGTTACTTTATCAGATATTTCACCTTTTGCCGTTAATAAAATTATTGGTGTTTCTATTTTTGCATATCTGGCTTTTTTTAACACATCAAGTCCATTAAGTTTAGGTAACATTATATCTAGTATCACTACATCATATATATTAGAAAGAATATAATCTAATCCATCCTCACCATTAAAAACTCTATCAACAATATAATTATTCTTTTCCAATATAGCCCCAAGAGCTTCTGATAATTGTTTTTCATCCTCAATTATAAGTATTCTCATAATTCACTTATACCTCCTAGTAATTCCACATTAATTTATTTTATCATATAAACCTTAAATGAAATTTAAATTTCTTATTGATATTTTTAAATGTTAAATCCATGTTAAAATTTTAAGTTTTATTTAAGCTTCACTTTTTATACTTATGCCATAGAAGAAAGTGAGGTGTTAAAAATGAATGAGCAAAAATTTAGACATGAAATAAAACATTTTATTAATTACTCTGATTTCCTTCAGATAAAGAATAGATTAAGATTTGTAGCTAAAAAAGATACATCTAGTGGTAATATCAAACAATACAAAATTAGAAGTTTATATTTTGATAATTTATATGATAAAGCTCTTTTAGAAAAAATAAATGGTATCAATAACAGAGAAAAATATAGACTTAGATATTACAATGATGATCCTTCATTTATTCGTTTAGAAAAGAAAAGTAAAATTAATGGTTTATGTCAAAAACAAAGTGTAATTATTACAAAAGATGAATGTAATAAAATTTTGAATAATGATTTAGATTGGATTAAGGAAAGAAAAAACCCTATCTTATTGGAATTTTATAGTAAATCTAATTACTTACTATTAAAACCTAAAACCATTGTAGATTATTTTAGAGAAGCATATATTTATGAGCCTGGAAATGTTCGTATTACTTTTGATATGAATGTAAAAACAGGATTATATTCAAATGATTTCTTTAATTCTGATCTTCCTACAGCTGAAGTAGTAAAAAATAATACTATTATTTTAGAAGTAAAATACGATGAATTTTTACCTGAAATAATAAGTGAATTAATTCAAACAAATAATCGAGAAGCAACAGCAATTTCAAAGTATGCTTCTTCAAGAATATATGGATAAAGGAGATAATATTATGAATAATTCAACAACAAATTTTAATGATATTTTTAAATCAAGTTTTTTAGAAAATTCTTCATCTTTCTCTATAATAGACACAGCAATAGCATTAGTTCTTGCTATAATAATAGGGTTCTTTATTTTTATGGTATATAAGAAAACCTTTAATGGTGTAATGTATTCAGCAAATTTTGCAGTTTCCCTAGTTGCCATGACTCTTATTACAACATTGATTATCCTTGCAGTTACTTCTAATGTAGTTCTTTCTCTTGGAATGGTTGGTGCTCTTTCAATTGTAAGATTCCGAAGTGCAATTAAAGAGCCATTAGACATAGCTTTTATATTTTGGTCAATAAGTGTTGGAATAGTTTTAGGTGCTGGTTTAATTCCTCTAGCAGTAATTGGTTCAATAGTTATTGGTATTTTCTTATTAATTTTTGTTAATAAAAAGTCTTCTGATAATCCATACATATTAGTTGTCAACTGCATAAGTGATGAATCTGAAAAAAAAGTATTTGAATATGTTGATTCAAAAGTAAAAAAACATGTTGTTAAATCAAAAACAGTTTCTTCTGACAAGGATATTGAATTAACAGTGGAAGTAAGACTAAAGGACATGAGTACTGCTTTTGTTAACGAAATTGCTTCAATTAATGGAGTGAAAAATGCTGTTTTAGTAAGTTACAACGGTGATTACATGGGGTAACCCTAAGGAGGGTTTTCAATGATAAAAAGTAAATATCTTAAAATAATATCTATTATATTAATTATTTGCGCATTTATATTTTCATGTATTCTAGTTTTTCTTTCAAATAATATAAATACTACTACAAATAACAACTCTGCAGAATACACAGATCTTCTTTTTAATGAAAGTGAAGTTTCTGAAATCAATATTGAATTATCTGATGATGACTGGCAAGATATGCTTGCTAATCCACTAGAAGAAGAATATAAATGTGGAAACATAACAATTAATGGAGAAACAATTTATAATGTAGGAATTAGGACAAAAGGAAACACTAGCTTATCACAAGTAGCTAGTTCTGACTCTGATAGATATAGTTTTAAAATTAAATTTGATGAGTATGTGGATAATCAAACTTATAATGGTTTAGATAAGTTAAATTTAAATAACATATATTTAGATCCTACATATTTAAAAGAATATATATCTTATGATTTATTTGAATTTATGGGTGTTACAACTCCAAATAACTCATTTAGTAACATTTCAATAAATGGTGAATCCTGGGGATTATATTTAGCTGTAGAAGGTCTTGAAAATTCTTATCTAACTAGAAATTATGGTGATGATTCTGGTAATCTCTATAAAGCAGAAGGAACTGGGACAAACTTAGTTTATAATGGTGAGGATCAAAATAATTATTCTGGTTTGAAAAATAACTCTGTTAAGAATGTAAGTGATGAAGACTTCCTAAAGGTAGTTGATATGATAAAGAATCTTAATAATGGAACAAACTTAGAAGATTATATTGATATTGATGCTACAATGAGATACTTTGCAGTAAGTTCAGCTTTGGTTAATCTTGATAGCTATCAATGTAACATGTTTCATAATTACTATCTATATGAAGAAGATGGGGTATGTTCAATTCTACCATGGGATTTAAACCTTTCATTTGGTGCTTTCTCTGGTGGTGGTGGAGGAATGGGAAATAAGGATCAAGCTCCAGATGAAAATGGAGACCAAAATTCAAATATGACTCCTCCTAACGGAAACATAGATGATGCTAATAACCAGGATTCTAACATGACTCCTCCTAATGGAAACATGGGTGATAATAATAAGATGATTGCTGGTGGTAGCTCAGCGAGCAGTATTATATTCTACCCAATAGATGAACCTACTTCAACAACTTTGGATAATAGTCCATTATTATCTAAATTGTTAGAAGTTGATGAATACAAGGAATTATATTATAAATATCTAAATGAAATTGTAGAAAAATATTTTAATAGTGGTACATTTAAGGAAAAATTATATTCTGCTTCATCTTTAATTGATGAATATGTAGAAAATGATGCAACAGCATTCTATACATATGATCAATTTACAAGTTCAATTGATGAATTATACAAACTTGGTATGTATAGAGCTGAAGGTATAGAAATGCAACTAAATGGAAAGATTCCAAAAACAAGTTCTGAACAATCCTCCGTAGATTTATCAACATATTTTACAGATGATCCTGTTGATACTAGCCTTTTAGGAGGATTTGGAGGTGGTGGCATGGGTGGAGGAAAAATGGATAACAAAACCCAGCTACAAGATGATTCTAATAATCAAGGAGGTGATGCTGAAGAATCTAAAAATATGCCAAATACTACAAATGGCTCAAGTGACAATGATAATTTTTTACCTAACACAACTGAAAATTCTCAAAGTCAAAATGGTGGTTTAGGAGGTATGCAGGGTAAGCAAAATCAAACGCCTCAAGGAGGTCCAAACGTTAATCAAGGAGGTCCTAATGGAAATATGGGCCAAATGCAAAAATCCAATACCACTGAAAATCAATCATCCAAATCAAATTTTCTATCTACTAACAATATAATAACCTTATCTATATCCTTTGGTGCAATAATTATTTCAATAATTTTTGTACATATATATAGTAGAAGAAAATATAAAGCCAAATAATTAATATAAAAAAGTAAATCACACAAAAATGAGCTATGCACTAATTATTAATGCATAGCTCATTTAAATTATTCTTATTTATTTTCAGCTTCGAATTTCTTCATAAATTCAACTAATTTAATAACACCTTCAGTTGGCATAGCGTTATATATACTTGCTCTCATTCCTCCAACTGTTCTATGACCTTTAATATTTTCAAAACCAGCTGCTTTTGCTTCTTTTACAAACTTAGCATCTAATTCATCATTTCCTGTTACAAATGGTACATTCATTAATGAACGATCTTTCTTAACAACAGTACCTTTAAATAACTCGCTTTGATCTAAGAAATCATAAAGGATCTTAGCCTTATTTTCGTTAATTTCTTGCATTGCTTTTAATCCGCCTTTAGCTTTAACCCATTTAAATACCTTACCACAAATATATATTCCATATGCTGGTGGTGTATTATATAAAGATTTAGCATCAGCTTGAGTCTTATACTTTAACATTGTTGGTGTACCAGGTAAAACATCATCAGTTATTAAGTCTTCACGAATTATAACAACTACAACACCTGCTGGTCCAACATTTTTTTGTACTCCAAAATATATTAATCCATATTTACTAACATCTACAGGTTGTGATAATATATCTGAAGACATATCTGCAACTAATAATTTTCCCTTTGTGTTAGGAAGTTCCTTGTATGTTGTTCCGTATATAGTATTGTTATGACATATATATACATAATCTGCATCTTCTGATATTGGTAAATCTGAACAATCAGGTATATAAGAATAAGTCTTATCTTCTGAAGATGCTAATATGTTACATTTTCCATATCTTGATGCTTCTTGATATGCTTTTTTAGCCCATTGTCCTGTAATAATAAAATCTGCTACTTTGTTCTTCATTAAATTCATTGGAATTGCAGCGAATTGTTGTGAAGCTCCACCCTGTAAAAATAGCACTTTGTAGTTATCTGGAATATCCATTAATTCTCTTAAGTCTGCTTCAGCTGTTTGAATTATCTCTTCAAAAGCCTTAGATCTATGACTCATTTCCATTACTGACATTCCTGTTCCATTGTAGTCTAGCATTTCTGCTGCTGCTTCCTTTAATACTTCTTCTGGAAGCATTGAAGGTCCAGCTGAAAAATTATATACTCTACCCAATTTTAGTTCCCCCTTAATTTTTTATACATTTTTACTATCACCCTTAATTTTAAACCTATATATATTTCAAGTCAATATTTAACTATATTATTACTATTTTGTTGTTAAATATCCTTCTTTATATAATAATTCAGCCATTAATACTGCTCCACCAGCTGCACCTCTTAATGTATTATGTGATAATCCTACAAATTTATAATCAAACAAAAGATCTTCTCTAAGTCTTCCAACAGATATCCCCATTCCTTTTTCTATGTTTCTATCTATATTAGTTTGAGGTCTATTATCTTCTTCAAAATATGTTATAAATTGCTTAGGAGCTAATGGTAATCCTAATTCTTGTGGTCTAGTCTTATAATTTGCCCATCTTTCTAAGATTTCTTCCTTTGTTGGTTTTTTATCAAATGAAACAAAAACAGCTGCTAAATGTCCATCAGAAACTGGTACTCTTATACATTGTGATGTTATTTTTATATCATCAACTAACTTAATTTCGTCTCCTTCAACCTTACCCCAAACTTTTAATGGTTCTATTTCACTTTTTGCTTCTTCCCCACCAATAAATGGTATTACATTATCATTCATTTCTGGCCAATCTTTAAATGTTTTTCCTGCTCCAGAAATAGCTTGGTATGTGCATACTAATATTTTAGTAGGCTTGAAATCTAATAAAGCAGATATTGGTGGTACATAACTTTGAATAGAGCAATTAGGTTTAGTTGCTATAAACCCTCTCTTTGTACCTAATCTCTTTTTTTGAGCTTCAATTACCTTAATATGATCTGGATTTATTTCTGGCACTATTACTGGTACATCTTTTGTCATTCTATGTGCTGAATTATTTGATACTACTGGTATTTCTGCTTTTGCATATTCTTCTTCAATTTTCTTTATTTCTTCTTTGTCCATATTAACTGCACAAAAAACAAAATCTACATCGTCTTTTATTTCGTCTATTTTATGTAAATCTCTTACTACCATTTCTTTTACATAGTTAGGCATTGTATTAGTTAATTTCCACTTGTTACCTATTGCATCTTCATATTTTTTTCCTGCACTTCTTGCACTTGCCCCTAAAACTGTTACATCAAAATAAGGATGATTTTCTAATAAAGTTACTAATCTTTGACCAACAAATCCTGTTGCTCCAAGTACCCCTACTCTTAACTTCTTTTCCATTTTGACTCCTCCTAAATATTAAATTTTATAAACAAAAGCCTTGGATAACCAAGGCTTATTTATTTGCATAACAATACAAATCTATTCACTTGGATAGCTCTCCACAACATTGTGACAGTCATAAGCATATTATGCATATAACCAGAATATAGCATTAAAGCATTATCTATATTCTTCGGCAATTCATCCTTTCTCATTATTTCATCGCGCTTACCTCTATAATGATACTATTAATCATTGCACCTCTACCTCAAACATATTTATTCTTAATGATATGATACTACTTTTATTTTTTAAAATCAAGTATAATTTACTCTCATAATAATATAGCATAAAGAGTTATAAGAAATATTTTTCTTATAACTCTTATAATAACCTGGCAACGTCCTACTCTCCCACACAGTCTCCCGTGCAGTACCATCGGCGCTATAGAGCTTAACTTTCCTGTTCGGAATGGGAAGGAGTGTTTCCTCTATGCCATCACCACCAGATATTCACTTTTTGAAAGAAATTGTTCTTTCAAAATTGCACATAGTTTATATATTTAAATTCTTTTTTATTTGGTCAAGCCCTCGACCTATTAGTATCAGTCAGCTAAATATGTTACCATACTTACACCTCTGACCTATCAACCTTGTGTTCTTCAAGGGGTCTTACTAGCTTA
>JAAYPK010000123.1 GCA_012519845.1 Clostridiales bacterium | reverse complement strand
TATGCATTCCCAATTTTTACTCTATCGTTATTATTATTAAATCGTACTTATAATATTTATGGGAGTTTATATACCACTGTAGGTAGTATTTCATTAATGAATTTCTCTTATTTAGTAGGTAAGATTCTCAATAAGAACAAAGAATTTAATATAAGTGAATATATTTACATTTTTGTTTATTTGGGAGTATATTTTGTTTCACCAAGTTCTGGTGGAATTATAGTATTAATTGCAATTGGAATTTATTATGTAATTAAAAGAACAGGTAAAGTTAATATAGCAATTAGATGGATTGCTTTTACAAGTTTATTGATAATAATTATTTCGGCAATTATGCTGATATTTAATTATATATTAGAATCTCCTAAATATAGTGGAACATTTACTAGGTTTAAAGTATTGCAAATTCAATACACACTTCAATCTGAAAGTTTAGCAGAGCTTCCTTTTTCAGTTAGGGTAAGAGCTGCCGAGGTATTAAATGTTCTAAGAGGTGAGAATATTGTTGATATTATTTTTGGTAGAGGATTTGGAGGGTTTTTCAGAGATAATTTAAATTTATTTGGTAATATTATACAAGAGGATGCTGCGTTTAGTTTAGAAGAATTAGCTAGTGGTCAGTATTATTCGACCCATTTTATACTAACAAATATTTTTCTGAAATTTGGATTAATAGGTATAGTCTTATTTATTAAATATGCAATAGAGGCTTATAAAAGCATTAATAAGAATTATGCAGAGTTTATACCAGTTTTAGGGGTAGTACTTTATGCATGTGGCTATGGGGTAAAACTAATTATACTATTTGGATTTATATATGGAGCCATTCTTAAATTAAATAGAAGGTGGGAAGATACATATAGTTAATTATTTTATGATAGTAAATACGAATTAAGTTTATTTAGAAGAAAGATAACAAGGTGAAAGCAACTAGGAGGAAGAAAATGAATATTTTAATTGATGCTTATTTAGATCGTAATTTCGGTGATGATATTATGGTTGAAACGTTAATTGATTATTTGCAGAACAATAATAATTGTTTTTTAATTGCATCTAATGAATTTACTTATGGTCATATATTGAAGAAGTTTCCAAAGCTAAAAATAGTGAAAAGCTGTAATAAAGAGATAATTATTAAAAATAAAATTGAATGTTATATAAAAATTGGCGGATCGATGTTTAAACATAATACAATAAAAGAAGGTATATTTAGAATACTTGAGGAAAGAAAGTTTAGGGTGTTGAAAAAAAATAGAGTAAAAATTTGTATACTTAATTGTAATGTTGGACCTTTTAAATCTAAAATAGGCGTTAGGGCAACAAGAAGAATATTAAAAAGTGCTGATTTAGTCACTTGTCGTGATAAAGAAAGTTATGAATATATAACTAATTTAAGGAAAATAAACACATATCTTTTGCCAGATATTGTTTTTAGTAGAACGGATTTAAAACAAAATATTGAAAAAGATCGAGTACTTGGTATATCAGCATATACAGAGTATTTACCAAAGATTCAAAACTGTAATTTATCATATGCAACAGCAATGGCAGGCATTGCTAATGAATATCTTGAAAAAATAGAGAATGGAAAAGTTAAAATTTTTATTTTCGATACGAATATATGTAATGATTTCCCAACAGCATATGAAATATATAACCAAGTAAAATATTCTGATAAAGTAGAGATAGTTCCATATATGGGAAGTACAGATACGTTTGTATCTGAATTTAATAAATGTTCAGTTATGATCGGTGCTCGCTTTCATTCTATTGTATTAGCAATTTTATGTGGAATTCCTGTACTTCCTGTTATATATTCTAACAAAACACAAAATTTCCTGGATGATATGAATTATAATGGAAAAACACTTGACTTTGATCAGTGTAGTGGGACAAATTATGCCGAATATGCAGAATGCTTGATTTATAATAGTGGCATTTATCATAGTATAGATTTGGATGAAGTTAGCAATTCGTGTAAGCATTTCGATGTATTAGAGAAGGTAATACTATGAGAATATTAAAAAAAGCAAAAGATTTATTAACAAATGAAATAATTTATATACTAGCTGATGTGATAGTTAAAGCGATTGCGTTCATATCACTACCATTTTTTTTAAAGATAATGACTACATCAGCATATGGTGAATATTCTTTATATCAAACATATGTAAATGTATTTACTGTATTTTTCTGCCTTAATATTACAACAGGTGTAGTGAGATATTATGTTGACAGAGAAAATGAAAAAAAGCATCTTACAACAGCAATTTGGATTATATTAGGATTTGGTATTTTTAGTTCATTAGTTTTATATATAGAAGAAGTATTGTTTGGATTTATGAATATTTCTGGTAAGGTTGTTTTAGCAATCTGTGTTTGCATTATATTTGGTAGTATATTTCAATTGGGTCTTGAAGATATCCGTGCAAGAATGAAGACTTTACAATATGCTGTATTTAGTCTTATCTATACTATACTATCTACTGTACTTGGCTTAATACTTGTGTACAATATGAAATATGAATTGGGTTATTGGAGACTTGTCTCTATAACAATAACTACAGTTCTATTAGGCTTAATTATGTCAGTTAAAGTTATAAAAAGAGATGGATTTACTTTTAATAAAGAAACAGCAAAATATCTGCTTGTATACTCTGTGCCATTAATACAATATACATTTTCAAGTATAGTTATATCACAAATAAATAGAGTGTTTTTAGCCAATAATGGACTTAGTGAAGTAGGAATATTCAGTTTTGCATCTAATCTAGCTATGATGATGTACATTATTGCTATATCTATAAATAGAGCGTTTCAACCATTCCTTTTTAAGGCATTAAAACATAGTGATAACTATAAAAAGAGAATGTATCAAAATATGTTATTATTTTATTTTATATATGTAGTATTTTTATTTAGCATAGATATATTAATTTGGATTTTTGGAAATAAAGAATATTCAAAGGCATCAGCGGTTATTCCTGTATTAGTGCTAGGTTACGGAATTTTATATTTATATTCAATAATATCTAATTTTATGTATTACTACAAGAAAAATCATGTCTTATCTATTTATAGTATTATAAGTGCAGGAATTATTGTTATTTTAAATGCCATTTTGATACCTTTATATGGTTATATTGGAGCGGGTATAGCTATATGTTTAGCATATTTTTCTTTATTTATGATGGGAATATCATATTGCAAGCGTAAATTACAGATTGTGATATTTTCCTCAAAGATGATAATTATATCAATAATAGCGTTAGTAATTCCTGTAGTTATTAAGTTATGGATTGGGGGTATTCTATGAGGATATTTACATTTTTAAAAAGTAAAAAATATAAGGTTGAATTACGTATATGGAGAAAATCAGAGTTAAAAAGGAATAATGTTATAGAAAAACAAGACATCATATCTAATTATCGAAATATTAAGTTAGGTCAAAATATATACATAGGGCCACAGTCATATATTATGGCATTAGGTGGGGTTGAGATTGGTAGTAATGTCCGTATTGGGCCGAGGCTTTTTATATGGACAGAAAATCATGATTGGCACTCTGATGAGTTTCTTCCATATGGGTATAAGAATATACTTAAAAAAGTAATTATTCATGATAATGTTTGGATCGGTTCCTGTGCAACTCTTTGCCCGGGAAGTGAAATTGGAGAGGGAGCTATCGTTGGTATGGGAGCCGTGGTGAGGGGAAAGATACCACCTTGTGCAATTGTAACTGGGAATCCATCGCAAATTGTAGGATATCGTGACAAAAGTATATATGAAGAATTGAAACGGGATGGTAAATTTATTAAGAGAAATATGCCGAATTATTAAAAAAGTATAAAGTATAAGTAATTAAGTTTAAATATATGTTAGTATTGTTCTTTTAAATATAATATGCCTTGTTAACTTATGGTACTATTATAAATGAAAAATTGATAAGAGGAGTAATAAAAATGATTATAACTAAAACACCATTTAGAATGTCCTTTTTTGGTGGAGGAACAGATTTTCCTGGATTTTATAAAGAGCATGGTGGGTCGGTTATTTCCACTACATTTGATAAATATTGCTATGTAAATGTTAGACATTTACCAAAATTTTTTGATTATTCTACAGAACTTTCATATTCAAAAATAGAGAGAGTAAAATCTATAGAAGATATAAATCATCCAGCAATAAGGGAGGCTATGAGATTTTTAGACATGAGAGAAATTCGGCTTACATATGAAGCTGACCTTCCAGCACGTTCGGGGTTAGGTACAAGCAGTTCTTTTGCAGTTGGGATGCTAAATGCTTTTTATGGTTTAAAAGGCAAATATGCAGATAAAAGGAAATTAGCTGATGAGGCAATATATTTGGAAAGAACACTTTGTAAAGAAAGTGGAGGAATTCAAGATCAGATTGCGGCTTCTTTTGGAGGGCTTAATAGAATAAATTTTAGTGCGAATGGATATACAGTTGATCCAATTATAATTTCATCTGATAGAAAAAAGCAATTAAACAAAAATTTGATGCTTTTCTTTACAGGATTCTCAAGATTTTCCTCTGATATATCAAAGGTGCAAGAGGAGGCTACCAAAGATAAGACAAAACAATTATTAGAAATGTTGAGTTTGGTAGATGAATCGGAAAGGATTTTAACTTCAAAAAGTGAATTAAATGAATTTGGAAGGCTTCTTGATTATACATGGAAATTAAAAAGAGGAATAACTAGTAAAGTTTCAAATAATTCAATAGATAGCTTATATGAAAAAGCAATGAAAGCAGGAGCACTAGGTGGCAAGTTGTTAGGAGCTGGTGGTGGAGGATTTTTACTATTTTATGTTGAACAAGAGAAACAAGATTTAGTAAGAGAAGCTATGAAAGATTTATTATATGTTCCTTTTAAATTTGAAAATGATGGTACAAGAATAATTTATTATGCACCAGAATCCTATAATCTTGGCGAAAGCTATCTTGAAGTAGCAGCAACAAATTAAGATGATATATAGATAATTAAATGTGAATAAAAAAGTATATAGAGGTGAAATAAGTTGAAAAATTCTACAGAACAAATTATAGGAAATTTAAAAGAAAGATACCCTAAATTGGAAGTATTGTTTATTAAAAAGGCAATTGAAGAGATAATAGAATGTTATAAGCAAAAAAATAAATTGTTGATTTGTGGTAACGGAGGAAGTGCATCAGATTCATTACATATAGTTGGAGAATTAATGAAGGGTTTTCTTCTTCCACGTAAATTGGATAGGAAGAAACAGGAAAGTATTAAAACTTTATTTCCAGAAACAGCACAATATTTTATTGATAATCTTCAGGGAACACTTCCAGCAATTTCTCTAGTGAGTGAGACCGCATTATCAACGGCTTATGCAAATGATCAAGCATCAGATTTATCATTTGCTCAGCAAGTATTAGGTCATGGAAATATAGGTGATATATTAATTGCTATAAGTACATCTGGGAATTCGAAAAATGTTATATACGCGGCTCAAATAGCAAAAGTTCAGGGTATGAAGGTAATTTCCCTTACTGGTAGTAAAGGTGGTAAACTTAAGGAAATTTCTGATATATTAATTAATGTTCCTTCTGATGAAACATATATAATTCAAGAATATCATCTACCAGTTTATCATGCTATATGCGCAGCTGTAGAAAATGAAATATTTTCGGAGGAGAATTAATTATGGAAGCTATTGTTTTAGCGGGTGGTTTTGGTACAAGACTAAGTCATATTGTGTCAGATGTACCTAAACCAATGGCACCAGTATGTGGGCAGCCATTTTTAAAATATATATTTGATCACCTTTTAAAAAATGGAGTCAATAATATTATATTAGCTGTAGGCTATAAAGCCGAGATTATTCAACAGTATTTTGGTAATAACTATAATGGGATAAATATAACTTATTCATGCGAGGATACACCTTTAGGGACAGGTGGTGCAATAAAAAAAGCTTTAAAGTTCTGTAAGGAAGATAATGTTTTTATAATAAATGGAGATACCTATTTCGATGTGGATTTGAAAAAAATGAAGTCTTTCCATAGTGAAAAGGATAGTGAACTTAGTATAGTAGTAAAACCTATGAATAAGTTTGAAAGATACGGGGCTGTTGTTATAGAAAATGATAAGATAAAGAGATTTGAAGAAAAGAAATCTACACTTAAAGGCAAAATAAATGGTGGAATTTATCTCATTAACAGTAAAATGATGAATGCAGTAGATGAAAAATCTTTTTCTTTTGAAAAGGTAATATTAGAAAGTGGTTTAGTCGAAATATATGCATTTGAAAGTAATGGATATTTTATAGATATTGGTATTCCAGAAGATTATTATAGAGCACAAATAGATTTTGAAAAAATGTAGAAAAATTAAATCTACAAGTGGGTGATTACAATGAATAAAGTAGTTTTTTTAGATCGTGATGGAACAATAAATAAAGAAGTTAATTATCTTTATAAAAAAGAAGAATTAATTTTTATACCTAAAACCGTAGAAGCAATTAAGATTTTTCATGAATTGGGATATAAGATTATTGTTGTAACAAATCAAGCAGGAGTTGCTAGAGGTTATTACAAAGAAAAAGATGTTGAAATACTTCATGAATATATAGACAAGTTATTAATAGCTGAAGGTACTTATATAGATGCTTATTATTATTGCCCTCACCATCCAGATGGAATTGTGGAGAGATATAAAAAAAAATGTAACTGTAGGAAGCCTAATCACGGAATGATTGATCAAGCAGTTAAAGATTTTGATATAAATCTAGGAGAGAGCATTATTGTTGGTGATAAAGAAATAGATGTAACAACTGGCAAAAATGCTGGCATTGGTAAGTGTGTCTTAGTGAGAAGTGGACATATGGTTGATGAAGTTAACACTGTTGCAGATAGTATTTATGATAGTTTGTATGATTTTGCTCAGAGATTAGCAAGTGGGTCATTTTTGCTCCGCAAAGCTCCCGGGGGCGAACGAACGTGACTTTGTGAAGCCAAGGAGATTTTTTATAATTTTCTCTTAAAAAAGCCTTTACTAAACTTGTGTTTAGAGAAATAGTGGTTATTAAGAAATCTATAATAAAATTAATTGAAAATAAGTATAAGAAAACTTTGGGAAAAGCAGTCGAAAGACTGCTTTTATTTTTATAAAAAATAATTAAATCTCTTGAATAAGATTGTATGTTCGTAAGCGTCAAAAATTAAGCGGCTTTTTTAATTTTATAAACAGTATTAAAATATCCCAGTAAGGCAAATTAACAGCTTTACTGGGATCAAACTATTTCCTGTCTTTAATTTTCATATTTTCAGGAATCTTATTTGACCAAGGCATAAGATTCTCTAAGCTTTCGCTATCGGATATATCTATCTTTGATAGATTATAAAATAAATAAACTAAATACTTTTCTACAACTAGTTTATTAGCTTTGGCAGTTTCTACAACGCTATAAATATTAGCACTTGAGGTTGCCCCTTTAGCTGTATTAGCAAATAAAAAGTTTTTTCTTCCTATTACAAAAGGTTTAATTGCTCTTTCAGCTGCATTATTATCAACCTCCAGTGAACCATCTAATAATACATTTTTTAATCCTGGTAAATGTTCCTTAGCATAGGCAAGAGCTTTACCTAGTGGACTTTTAGGAAAAGCATCCTTTATTTCTCTTTCAACATAGGATATAAAATCATCTATAATTGGTTTTAACTTTTTAGATCTTGTTTCAAAACGTTTATTATAGTAATCTTCTTTATTAGAGTATTCCTTTTTAAGTTCTTTTTCAAGCTTATAAATTTGCTCACAATAATTAAACCCTAATATCGCTCTAGAATTTTTTAGGGCTTCATCATCTAAATCTACAATTATATTATGGAAGTATCTTCTTATGTGAGCTAAGCAATATATACGTTTAGCATTAACAACGGAATTGTAACCTTTGTACCCATCGGTTTGGAGAAACCCTTTGAAGTCCCCCAAGAAATCTTTTGGACATGAACTTGATCGAGTACTTTGATAATCGTATAAAATTACTGGCTTAGAATCAGTATCACTCATATATAGCCACATATACTTTTAAGCAAGCGGGCATTTCATAGCCCGCAAAGACCCCCGGGGGTGAACGAGCATATGTCCGCGC
>JAAYPK010000122.1 GCA_012519845.1 Clostridiales bacterium | reverse complement strand
TATGTAGAGAAAAAATAAAAGGATATAGGTGTTTTATAAAAATATGATACTTGAAAGACCACACCAGAGATATTACTCTCCAGTGTGGTTTTCCTTTGCTCCGCTTGAAGCTGTCACTTAAGTTTTTATTCAATCCCTATGTGAAAGCTCCTAAGAGAGCCTTTTTTTTGTGAAAATAAACTTTGACTTTCCTTGACTTTCGTTTCTTTTAAGTATATAATAATTTCTAGAAAGCATAATAAGAATATGAATTAGGAGGGATAACTATGAATGTAGATAAAATGACATTAAGAGTCCAACAGGCTTTAAATGATGCTAATTTAACAGCAGTAAAATATAATCATCAGCAAATTGAGGTAATTCATTTGTTATCAGCTTTAGTAGAACAAGATGATGGATTAATCCCAAACATATTTACTAAAATGGGAATTGATATAAAGGCATTAAAAAATAGTATAAACAACGCTTTATCAGGAATGCCAAAGGTTCTTGGTGAAGGAACAAATTCATCAGGAGTTTATATAACAAGAAAGGTTGAAGAAGTACTTGTAAAAGCTGAAGAAATATCTAAGAAATTTGAGGATTCATATATTTCCGTAGAACATTTAATGGTAGCTATTTTAGAAAAAGAAAAAAGCGGTGTAGTCTATGATATTTTAAAACAATTTAATATAAACAAAAAAGATTTTATGAATGTTTTAAAGGAAGTTCGTGGAAGCCAGAAAGTTGAAACAAATGATCCAGAAGGAACTTACGATGCCTTAGCTAAATATGGAACAAATTTAGTAGATTTAGCTAAAAAGCATAAACTAGACCCTGTTATAGGAAGAGATGAAGAAATAAGAAGAACAGTTAGAATTCTTTCAAGAAGAACTAAAAATAATCCAGTACTTATTGGTGAGCCTGGAGTTGGTAAAACAGCAATTGTTGAAGGTTTAGCTGAAAGAATAGTACGTGGAGATGTTCCAGAAGGATTAAAAGATAAAATTATTTTTTCATTAGATATGGGATCATTAATAGCTGGAGCAAAATATAGAGGTGAATTTGAAGAAAGACTTAAAGCAGTTTTAAAGGAAGTCCAAAATAGCGAAGGTAAAATAATCTTATTTATAGATGAAATTCACACTATAGTAGGTGCAGGTAAAACTGAAGGTGCAATGGATGCAGGAAACTTAATTAAGCCACTTCTTGCAAGAGGTGAATTACATTGTATTGGTGCTACAACCTTTGATGAATATAGACAATATATTGAAAAAGATAAAGCTCTTGAAAGAAGATTCCAACCAGTAATTGTTGATGAACCATCTGTTGAAGATACTATATCAATATTAAGAGGTTTAAAGGAGAAATTTGAAATTCACCATGGAATTAGAATTCATGATAGTGCTTTAGTTGCAGCAGCTAAATTATCTGATAGATATATTCAAGATAGATTTATGCCAGATAAGGCAATAGATTTAATAGATGAAGCTGGTGCTATGATAAGATCTGAAATAGATTCTCTTCCAACAGAATTAGATGTTATTAGAAGAAAAATGTTTCAACTTGAAATAGAAAAGGAAGCATTAGAAAAAGAAAAGGATGATAACTCTGTAAAGAGACTTGAGGAGCTTAAAAAAGAACTTGCAGAAGTTAAAGAAAAAAACGATGAAATGACAGCAAAATATGAAAAAGAAAAAGAACACATAGTAGCTTTAAGAGATTTAAAAAGTAAGCTAGATGATGCTAGAGGAGAACTTGAAAAATATGAAAGAGCTTATGATTATAATAAAGTTGCAGAAATAAAATATTCCGAGATACCAGCAATTGAAGAAGAGATTAAAAAGAAAGAAGCAGAAGTTAAGGAAAATTATGAAGGTGCATTATTAAAAGAAGAAGTAACTGAAGAAGAAATCTCAGAGGTATTATCAAAATGGACTGGAATACCAGTTGCTAGATTAGTAGAAGGAGAAAGAGAAAAGCTATTAAGGCTAGATGAAGAACTTCAAAAAAGAGTTATTGGTCAAGACTCTGCAATAGAAGCAGTAAGTAGTGCAATATTAAGAGCAAGAGCTGGTCTTAAAGATGAAAACAAACCAATAGGATCATTTATTTTCCTTGGACCTACTGGTGTTGGTAAAACAGAATTAGCTAAGACTTTAGCAAGAACACTATTTGATAGTGAAGAGGCAATGATTAGAATTGATATGTCTGAATATATGGAAAAACATGCAGTATCTAGATTAGTTGGAGCTCCTCCAGGATATGTTGGATATGAACAAGGAGGACAATTAACTGAGGCAGTAAGAAGAAAACCATATAGCGTTATTTTATTTGATGAAATTGAAAAAGCACATGAAGATGTATTTAATATGTTCCTTCAAATATTAGATGATGGTAGACTTACAGATAATAAAGGTAAAACAGTTGACTTTAAAAATACAATAATTATTATGACTTCTAATATAGGATCACAATATTTATTAGATAATCCAGAAAGTAAAGAAACAGATGATCTTGTAATGGCTGCATTAAGAAATAAGTTTAAACCTGAATTCCTAAATAGAGTAGATGACATTATAAAATTTAATCCTTTATCTGAGGAAGGTATTAAGAAAATAATAGAAATATTCTTAGAGGAAGTAAAAGAAAGACTTTCAGATAAACAAATTACAATAGAAGTAACAGATGCAGCAGAAACATTACTTGCAAGAGAAGGATATGATCCTGTATATGGCGCAAGACCATTAAAGAGATACATTCAAAATACATTGGAAAATAAGCTTGCAAGATTGATAATTAAAGGTGAAGCAAAAGAAGGATCTAAAGTAATTGTTGATATAGAAAATGATGAAATAGTGCTTCGTGTATAAAATTATAAAAACTAAGAAGTAAGAATTTTACTTCTTAGTTTTTCTTTTAATTAAAAAATTTAAAACAAAATTTAATAATAAAATGAAAAATAAGGCTTGTATACTTCTTTCTATAAAGGACAAAATATTATAGAAGGGAGGAATGAATTATGAATTATATAACACCAGTAAATGAGTTTATAGTTGTAAAGCCTTCAGGAGAAATAATAGGATTTAAGGAATTAAGTGATGCAAGAAATTTTATAAGTGTATACAATCTTAATAATATTTTAGAAGAATCACCAAGAATGAAAGGTGGAAATACTTATTATGATATGTATGAAGAAAAAAATCAAGAATCTCTTGGTATAATAAATGGAGTATATGAGGGTGAATGTAAAATATATAGTATTGATGATTTTTTTGAAAAAATAAGAGATGCAGGATTTTTTCAGCAAGAAGTTGATGAATTAATATCTAAGCTATTAGTTGAAAATATTAATTTAAATGTATATGATTATGGAATAGATAATATTTTAGTTGATGTAAAACAATTATGGACAGTATAATTAAGGAAAGGTCATGGATAAATTCCATGACCTTATTTTTTAATTACTTGATTCCATTTTCGTATTGCTCAACCATTCTTTTAACCATTTCTCCACCAACACTTCCGCATTGTTTAGAAGAAAGGTCTCCGTTGTAGTCTGTGAATGGCACTCCCATAGAGCTTGCCACTTCATTTTTGAATTTTGATAATCCATTTTTTGCTTCTGGTACTAATGATTGATTTGACATAATCAATTCCTCCTCTAACAAAAAGATTTAGTTTTGCTAGCAATATATCGCTTTGCAATTTATTGCTTTGCACTATTATATTGTGCAAATTGAAAATATATAAACTATAATCTTAAAGGCAATGGAGGAAATTTGTACAAACTTATTTAACCTTTGTAAATGCGTCTAATTCCTGATACAACTGGAATTACAATGATAACAGTTAGAATTGCTTCAGGTAGTCCATTTGTTAAAACTATAGTAGAAAGCATACCTAAAACCATATCAGAACTTATATCATTTATTACAGCATATTGGTTAGAAAATAAAATATATGTTAATCCTAAAACTCCAATTGTATTAGTTAAGGTTCCAAATAAAGCAGAAGCTCCATAAGCAATTTTTATATTTTTAAATTTTTTCTTTATAAATTTATATACATAGTATGAAACAATACCAATTAATACTCTAGGTATTATAGCCACAATAGGATTCATAAATATTGGTGATAAAGCAGTAGGAGATGTAATATTTTGATAAATTGAAAATAAACCAAAAACTAATCCAACTATACCACCAACAACAGGACCTTCAATAATAGCTCCTATAATAACTGGAATATGCATTATGGTTGCTTTCATAAAAGGTAATGTAATAAAACCTATACCTGTTAATCCCATAAAAATTGAAATGGCTGATAGCATTCCAACAATTGATAATTGTCTTGTGTCTAATAATTTCTTTGTACTTTTTTCCATAAAAAACCTCCGTTATCATTCCTTTTAGGATATAATTCGGTAAATTTGTAAGCGTATTATGTTCAGTTTCTATTTGAATACCGACTTTTATATTTTAGCATAGAAGAGGGAAAAATCAAATTTATTTTATTTAATAGTTTATATAATTAAAATTCATATTTATGAGAGTAAGAAAACAAATAAAAGTTATAAAAATATATAGATACAAATAAATATTGACAAAATTTAGTTTTTGATGGTAATATGTGTATAAATTTGTAAAGGGAGATAAATATGAAAATAAATAGGAAAAATATAATTATTTCTATAATTTTAGTAGGGATAATTATTATAACAAATGTAATTCCTGGGAACTTTTCTGAAGTGGTTAACCAAGTTAAAGATTTTTCAGGAAGCAATTTTACTGAAGAGGAAACATCTAAAGAATTAAGCAATGATGAGGCGGGCATTGCTGAAAATTTAAAAGCTACGAAGGTTAATTCAAAAGCACCAATTATTGATGAACTTACTAAAAAAAGAGACAAGAGTACAAAGCATTTTCTTTTGCAAGATGGTTCCTATGAAGCTTTTGTTTATAATGAACCAGTACACTATTTTGAGAATGGAGAATGGAAGGATATCAATAACGCATTAGAAGAAAAAGAGGATTATTACGAAAATATAGATAATGATTTTAGTGTAAAGGTAGCCAAGAATTCTAACAGTAACAAACTTATTACAATAGAAAAGGAAAAATACAAGATATCATGGGGATTAGCAAATGGTAATAATAGTGGTGTCACTATTTACAATAGTGACAAAGAATCTAGTATGGATACGATTACTACTGAAATAGATAATTCTGATGAAAAAGAAGTTGCAAAGCAAGAATTAGAAAATACTTTATTAACCAATATTACTTCAAAAGCTGAGTATAAAGAAATTAAAAAAAATATAGATTTACAATATATAGTAAGTGGTAAAAAAGTAAAGGAAAATATTATTTATAATGATAAGGTTTTGGATCCAGAGATTAGTTTTAATTTAGATTTAGATAATCTTGCTGTAGAGAGAACTGATGACACTACATATTTGGTTGATAAAGATTCAAAAGAAAAAGTTTTTGAATTAGGTAATTCATTTATGTATGATAGCAATGGGGAGGTATGTGATAAGGTTACTACTACTATTAATCAAAAAGATGATGGATCTTATTCACTAGAAATAAATCCAGATGAAAAGTGGATGAATGATGAAAAAAGAGCTTATCCTATAGTTTTAGATCCTATAGTTAATACTGAACTTGGATCAAATAATATTTTAGATACATTCGTTTGTAGTAATGACACAGATAATAAATATAATAATATGTTTCTTAGAACAGGAAATGTTCCTGGAAATGTAGGAACTACTGAAACATATATTCAATTTGCTTCATTACCTAATTTATCAGCAGGAGATATGGTAATTAATGCTAAGTTATATTTGCAAAAAAGTCCTGATTATAGTGGAACTGATGGACAAATAAATGCATACAAAGTTACAAGTAGTTGGAACAATAAAACTGTTACATGGAACACAAGACCTAGTATTGAAAGTAGGATATTAGATACTGAAACTAAAGATGGTAATTGGTATAAATGGAATATTACAAAAGCTGTAAAAAGTTGGTATACTTATGGAGATAGCAATGGTATTGCTTTAAAAAGAAATAGTCCATCATCTGGTTATTCAACTTTTTGGTCATCAGATATATCAGATGGTTACAGTGGTGCGCGACCACAGGTATATATTCAGTATATAAATAATTCTGGAGTTGAGAAGGCATGGACCTATCAAAGCCAGGATGTAGGTAGAGCAGGAACAGGTTATGTTAATAATTATAATGGTAATGTAGTTTTTACACGTAATTATGATTCCTTAATAAATTTTGTTTATAACAGTAACGATAAAAACACTTCTATAGGGTATGGACCAGGTTGGAGATTGAATTTAAATCAAAGAATAATTGAGAAGGTTATTTCAGGAACTACTTATTATGAATATACAGATGGAGATGGAACAAAACAATATTTTTATTATGATTCAAGTTCATCTAGCTATAAAAATGAAATAAATGAAGATTTAAAGTTTAAAAAGAATAGTGATGGTAGTTATGAAATAACTGATAAAGATAAGAATAGCTTATATTTTGTTCCGGGAGGATATTTAAAATATATTAAAGATAAAAATGGTAATACTGAAGAAATTCTTTATAACGGTATATTACTATCAGGGGTAATTGATAGCTCAGGTAGAAAAACAGTAATAAATTATAATCAGTATGGTTATTTGGTAAGTATAGTAGACCCAGCAGGTAGAGAAACGAGTGTAGGATATAATGGAATTCAGTTAAGTTATGTAAAAGATCCTGATGGAATTCATTCCTTTTATACTTATGATAATAGTAATAATTTAACAAAAATAAGTAACAATGATGGAGTTTCTCTTGCTTATTCCTATAACTCTAATTTAATAAGTAGGGTTAGTAATATATCCTATAGTGCAAGTTCTGGAGAAAAAGGCCAAAGTATTTCTTATCAATATGGGGATAATGAAACTATAGTTACAGATGCTACAGGTAAAAATAATGTTTATCAATTTAATAATTTTGGAAATACAGAATCAATTAAAGGAATTGATGGTAGTGCTGTTAAGTATCAATATAATAATGATAGTGATAAAAGAAATAGATTAGAGTTAGAATCTAATGTACAAAAAATAAGTAAAAACTATCTTAAAAATCACAGTAGTGAAACAGTAAATAATAGTTGGAATACTGATTATTGGGGAAAAAATAAAACAGCATCCTTCCAATTTTCTAATGCAGCTGCATATTATGGAACATATTCATTAATGGTTAATCAACCTAAAGTTGATTCTGATGTTATAAGACAATTTTACAATCAAATGGTTACTTTAGAAAAAGGTAAGACATACACATTTTCTACATATATTAAGACTGATGGAATTACAAATAATAAAAATAAAGGTGCATTTTTATTTATAAATTATATGAGAAAGGATGGAACTTATGCAACAATAGATTCTAATTTTATTAATGGTACAAATGATTGGAATAGACAAAGTCTAACATTTACTTTACCAAGTGATGCTGGGTCAAATGATGTATATATTAGATGTGGTATTGAAGGTGAATCTGGAATTGCATACTTTGATAATCTTCAGTTAGAAGATGGGGAAGTTGTTAATAGATATAATTTAATTGAAAATGCTGATTTTGGAAATAGTTCTGCAGATGGAGCTGGCTGGACATGTAATACTGGAGCATCAGCACTTGTAAATTATGATGGAAGAACTTGTTACAGAATTGATGGAACTCCTGATGGAAAAAGGAATTTAAGTAGAGATGTTAATGTAAGTGGTAAAAAAGGAGATGTATTTGTTCTTTCAGGTTGGGGAAAAGCTCAATCAATACCAGAGGAAAACAGAGGAAGCCTTTTTGCGCTTGATGCTGGAATAGTATTAACTGATGGGACTACTCAATGGGTTCCAGTTTACTTTAATAGCGGAAGTGATAATTGGCAATTTACTTCAAATCAAGTTATTACAAAAGGAGATTATAGTAAAATAGTTGTTTATGGATTATATTACAATAATGCTAACTCAGCTTATTTTGATAATATTCAACTGTATAAAGAAGAATATGGAGTAAGTTATCAGTATGATTCTAAAGGAAATATTGTGTCTACTAAAGATTTAATTAAACAGCAGACTAATTTTACTTATGATGGTAACGATAAATTAACAAGCGTAACTGATCCAAAAGGTAATAAGACAACATATGAATATGATAATAACGGAAATAATATAAAAAGTACTTCTTCTGAAAATATAGTAAAATCTTTTTCTTATGATAAATATGGGAATAATATAACATCTACAATAAGTAGTGGGGATATATTCATAGAAAGTAGCAATATTCCTAGTGATGATGGTAGTTATTTTAAAAGGACAATTGCTTCAAATGGTGCAGAAATCAAAAATATATATAGTGAATCTAAAGGAAATTTAGATGTAAGTATAAATCCAGATGAGATTGCAACCTACAATAGTTATGACGAAATGAATATTTTGTTAAAAACATCGTCCTATAGTAAATTCAAAAATAATAAAACAGCAGAAACTTTTCTGATAAATGGAAATACTTATGGAGATTTAGGTAGTAGGCCAATAATTGATAGTGATAGCTTTGTGAAAGATAGTACCGGACATTACACATTTAATGCTCAAAATGGTAAAACTATTGCTTATAACTTGGGGATTAGTAAAAATAAAGGAACAATGGCCTTGAAATTTAAGCCTTACAGCGATGGAACAGTCAGGTACATATCTTTTACCAGAACAATTAATGATGGGATACTAGTATTATATGTTAATGCTAACAATAAAGTTGGTTTAGCAATAAGAAATAAGGATACAATTTGGAAGGATGTAATTATTTCAGATACAACAGTAACAAAAAATAACTGGGCATCTGCAATAGTACAATGGAAAAATACAAAAGATGGAATTGATCTTACATTGTCAGTTAATAGTGAGATAAAAAATGTTGTTGTAAAAGATTTTATTGACTTTTCAGGAGGCACAACTTATATAGGAACTTCTTACAAAAATGATACAGCATTAAATGGTGAAATTGAAGAATTTAGATGCTCAAGTGAATCGGAGGATATTAGTAAGCTACAAAGTTATTATAAAGAATTAAATAATGGTACATACAAATTCTTTAAACATTGGGATGAATATTATCCTTTAAGAGGTAATACTTCTGGAATAAATGGTACAAAAGCCATTGTGGATAAGGGTAAATTTACAACTAATAATGATAATACTATGTCGGCTACGTTAGGTAGATACTCTAAATACAATAATGGAATAAGAAATAATTCTGGAACTATAAGCCTATGGATGAAAACAGATATTATATCAACAGATACAAGATATATTTTTTCAGGAAATAATAAAAATGATGGATTAATTACTTCATATATTTCTAGCGATAATAAAATAAAAGTTGCTATTAGGGACAATAATAAAAATTGGCTGGAAATATTATCAAGTGACAATCCAATAACAAAGGGTAATTGGAACATGATTACTGTTTCTTGGAATAAGAACAGTGATAAAACTACTACTTTTAATTTATTTGTTGATGGTATTAAGAAGAGTACAAACATAACAACTTATTTGGATTTTTCAGGATCTAATATAGCTTTAGGCCAACATGAAAAAGGATATTCTATTGAAGGAAGTATTGATCAATTTATTATATCAAGTAGCTGTTATAGTGATAATGAAGTAAATACTATTTTTTCTATAGGAAGAGGAAATGGAATAAGTCCAATAAGTAATAGTGGATACTCTTATAGTAAAGATAGGCTTACTAATATTATAACTAATACTAAAAATTATAATTTCCTTTATGACTCCTTTGGTAATACTAAATCAGTATCTGTTGGTAATAGTGCTTTAATTAATAATAATTATGATATTATTAGTGGAGTATTAAAAGATAGTATTTATGGTAATGGGTTTAAAATTTCTTATTTATATGATGAAGCAAATAGAATTAAAGGTAAAAGTTTTGATAATAAAGAAGTAGTTAATTATGTATATGATAATGTGGGAAATTTAGCTATAAAGAAAGATTTATTAAGTGGAATTACTAGTAAATATACATATGATTTAGCAAGTAGGTTAATAAAAACTGAGGATTCAAATGGAAATTGGTTTAAAAATTCATATGATGAATGTGATAGGACTAATAAAACAGAAAGTTATATAAATGGAAAATTATATTCATCAAATTATGAATATGATAAAGATGGTAAATTAAACAATACAATTTTACCATCAGGAAAAAATGTTAAATATGGATATGATTCTATAGGAAGATGTACCACTAAAAACATAGCTTCAGGTAGCAGTACCTTATTTAATGTAAAATATAATTATTCAGAAGGTTATGCTGGATCAAGTACATTATCCATCTCTTCAATTAATAATAATGGAAATGAAATTAATTATACTTATGACTCAAGTGGAAGAATATCAACTGTTGATAATGGAAAGAAGATAAAATATTATTATGATTCTTTAGGACAATTATCAAGAGAGGACAATGGTGAACTTAATAAAACAATAATTTATTCTTATGATAATAATGGGAATATATTAAAAGTAACAGAGTATAACTTAACAAATGGTGGTACACTAGGAACTCCAATAAATTCTAATATATATAATTATGAAGATAGTAATTGGAAAGACAAGCTAACTTCTTATAATGGAAAAGCAATTACTTATGATTCAATAGGAAACATTCTTAGTTATAATGGAAGGAACTATTCTTGGAAAGATGGTAGAAAACTGTCTTCCATTAATGATAGTAATCTAAATATTTCCTATAAATATAATAGTGAAGGAAACAGAATTGGAAAAACAGTAAATGGAGTAACTACCGATTATACTTTAGATGGGGATAATGTAATTTATGAAGAAATTAATTATGGTAATAGTACAGATAAAATAAATTACAATTATTCTAATGGAGAATTAGTTGGATTTAACTTAAATAATGCTGAGTTTTACTATGAAAAAAATGTTCAACGTGATATAATTGGTATTATAGATGAATCAGGTAAGATAATAACAACCTATGTATATGATTCATGGGGAAAACTAATATCAATTAGTGGAAATAAGGAAATTGGAGAAAAGAATCAATATAGATATAGAGGATATAGGTATGATACCGAGACTGGGTTATACTATTTGAATTCACGTTACTACAATCCAGAGTGGGGCAGGTTTATTAATGCTGATGCAGCTGTAGGGCAAGTAGGGAATATTCAAGGATATAATATGTTCCAGTATTGCTTTAATAATCCTGTAAATATGGATGACCCAAGTGGACAGTGGCCAAAACTAAGTACAATATTCACTGTTGTGGCAGTTGCTGCAGCTGTGGTTGCTGTAGCAGCAGTTGTTGTGGTAACAGCAGGAGCAGCTGCGCCAGCTTTAGCACTTGCAGGAGGAGCTGTCCTTGGAGGCTCAGGAGCAGCAAGTGTAGCTGTTGGAGCAGGAATTGTAGCAATTGGTGCAGGGGTGGCGGCAGTTACTGCAAAAGCATCGGAATATGTATCGGACAAACTATCAAGGCGGGAGCATACTGTTTACAAACTCACTGATAATAGTGGAACTACACAATACGTAGGTAGAACGAAGAACCAAGGTGCAAGAAAAAGAGCACATGATGCAGACGGCAGTAAAACAGCTAATTTAAATTTTATCCCTATAGCATCCAATTTAACCTATTTTGAGGCAAGGGGATTGGAGCAAATAGCTATGTTGCAGTACAATACAAAAAGCTTTAAGAATTCTGTTAATGGTATTAGCCCTAATAATCCAAGAAGAGACATTTATATGGCTGCAGGAAGGCAGGTTGCACATTATATAGGTAATCAAATATCTAATGAAGTATTATATTGGACAGGAAAATAAGGAGGGTAACAAATGGCATCTTGGGGACCGAAATTATATCAAGATGATATAGCGGAAGATATAAGAGATTATTATAAAGATCAATTGAAGCGTGGAAAAACAAATGAGGAAGTAACTAAAGAATTAATACAAGATAATGAAGATATTATTCAAGATGAAGATGAAGCACCAGTTTTTTGGTTTGCACTAGCTGATACTCAATGGAATTTAGGAAGACTTTTACCCTTTGTAAAAGAAAAGGCTATTGGCTACTTAAAAAGTAAGTCAAACCTAAAGAGATGGGAAAAAGAGGCCATTAATCAAAAAGAATATAAGACTAGAGAGAAAATATTACAAGAATTAGAGCAAAAATTAGAATCTCCAATGCCGGCAGAACAAAAGATAACTCAGTATAAGTTATATAAATGTGAATGGAATATTGGTGACATATTTGCTTATAAATTAGAAAGTGATTATGCCAAAGAAGAAGGACTAAGTGATAAATACCTAATTATTAGAAAAGTTGATGAGTATGTTTGGTATCCAGGTCATATAATACCTATTATATATGTTCAAATAACAAAAGATGAAAAAATACCATGCTCAAAAGATGAAATCTCAAAATTAGAATATATTCAAACATTTAGAAATGAAGGAATACCAGCATATTTAATTATGATGATAACAACTTCAAAAAGAATAATTCCTAATAAACAGTTAATATTTGTTGGAAATCATGTTGATATCCCTACTCCAAAAGAAGAATATATTCCGGAAAACAAAATAAGTATTATAGCCTGTAATTGGTCAGAATTTGAAAAAAGAATGATAGATAAATATCTAAGACTAAATTTAGAAAAAAAAATTTCGGGGGAATAATAACTAAATAAAACTAATTTTGAAACTTTCAAAAGTAAAAATGTTAACTTATATGGACAAATTGGAATTAGATTATAACTTCTTGATGGATAATTACGAAGTAACTTATTTCATAATTTCAAGGATTAAATTCATGCTGATAAGATATAAGAAAATTATATATAATCACAGTTATATTAAGGGCTAACGCTCAGAGCGTTAGCTCTTTTTTGCCTAAAATAATGTGAAAGGAGTAGTGAGAAGGAAGCAGATTTTGTGCAGAAATTCAAAAGATACCTTAAGGAGGATGGCAAGAGACCAAAGACTATTGAAAGCTACATTGGAGACATTTCTGGCTTTGTATCCTACATTCAGAATATGGGGGTGAGATTTCAAGGAGAATTAATAAGATTCTATGTCACAAGTTTCCAATACTACGTCATTGAAAACTAGTATGAGACAGCTACAATAAGAAGAAAATCAACAGCATACAATCATTAAATAGTTTCCTGATAAAAAACAACTATACCAGTGAATTGGTAGTAGACCTGAGAAATGACAGGATGAAGGTTGCATTGGGTTCTGAAAAGCGGGTTAAGAGGATGCTATTCTACAAGTAGAATGAGGGTAAGATGAGCAAAAGGGACAGAAAGATACTCTTCCTGCTGCTATACACGGGTGTAAGAGTAAGTGAACTTTGCGATATCATGGTTAGTAAAATAGATTATCTCACTAGTTATCTGAAGGTCTATGTGAAATGGGGAAAGATAAGAGAAGTACCTTTAAAGCCTGAGGTAGTCGAATCTATAAAGGAATATTTAGTAGTTTTCGGAAGAAGTAACATAAGGATAGGTGTAATGTTAGATGAAATAGAGTCTAATATCTATGAAAACAATATACAAGATAATATAATTGTTATATCTATGCAAAATTGCAAGTTTAATAGAGTGAAATGAGATATTATACTGATGAATTAAGGAGTGGAGTTAATAATGATTCTAAAGAGGAAAGGGTAAAGGAAGATTTACATGGGATAAAAATGTTAATGAGTATGTTGAAATATTTAAAGGAGCATGCATTTCATGATTATCAATTAAAAAATTTAAAAGTTGTTCACGGGGTAGTAGGATACAAGTATCCAGTAGAGGTTAGTATTGTTATTACTGATGGATTTAATTCTTGGAATATTGCATATAAAAAAATAAAAAAGATATCTATAAATTATGAGCATGAAATAGATAATAGTAAAAGAAGGAAATATAGAGGGTTTGATGATTATGGATATGATGAGTTTTTTCAAATAGATGAAAAAACATTTTCTCATGAAATATTTTTTGCATCAGGGGCAACAATTTTGATTCATTTTGAAAAAATACATATTAATAAAATAACAATAGAATAAATTCTTATTATGATGATAATTATATTGGGACTAACGTTTATAGCGTTAGTTCTTTTTATTGTTATTTGTCTGCTAATGTGCAACCGTGCTTAACCTTAAAGACTCTACTATATGAGTGTTGATTTTTGAATTACAGTATTGAAAGTACCTTGTTTATTTTCACAAAAATCTTTGTGTATATGTTTATTGAATTCAAAATACAAAGACTTAAAATAAAAGAAAAGAATGAGTATTATTTCATAGAAGAAAAAGAAAGAAGGATGAAAAAATGAGTATATTAGATTTAAATCAGCCTAATTTTAAGTATTTTGAAGAAATAAGTCAAATTCCAAGAGCATCTTTTCATGAAGAAAAGATAGCAGATTATTTAGTGGCTTTCGCAAAGGAACATAACTTATGGTATAACAGAGATGAAATTAATAATGTAATTATAAAAAAGCCAGCATCCCCTGATAAAGTTAATTCTGAACCTATTATTTTACAAGCTCATACTGATATGGTTTGTGTTAAAGATGTAGGAAGTAATCATGATTTTTCTAAAGATCCTTTAGAATTATTTATTGAAAATGGATTACTTGGTGCTAAAAATACAACTTTAGGAGCAGATGATGGTGCAGGCGTAGCAAATATTTTGGCAATATTAAGTGATGATAGTATTCAGCATCCACCATTAGAATGTGTTTTTACTGTTCAAGAAGAAGATGGTGTAGGTGGCGCAAAAGGACTAAACTACTCATTGTTAACAGCTAAAAGAATGATTGGATTAGACGGTACAGGTGAAGGGGAAACTATTTTTTGTGCTTCTGGAGTAATTGGATTAAAATTTAAAAAAATAATAAAGTGGGAAGAAAATAATGTAGATAATATATTCTATAAAATAAATATCTCTGGTCTTCGCTCAGGACATGGTGCTGTTAATATTGGTGATGAACGTGCTAATGCAATAAAATTAATGGCCAGGATACTGTATCATATTAAAGAAGAATTTAATATTAAATTAGTTGATATAAATGGTGGTTCTTTAGCCAACGTAATAGCAAGAGATTCAGAAGCTATTATTGCGGTTAATAAAGAAGATGCTTCTTCTATAAAAGAAATTATAGAAGAGATATATAATGAGATTAAAGTAGAATATATAGAAACAGATGAAAATATAAAAATTGAAATTTCTGATGTTAATGTAGATTCAATTAATAAAGTAATTACTGAGGAATGCACTGATGAAATTATATCATTATGTTATGTAATGCCTCATGGATTATTTAGTCGTAATCCAGAGAAACCTGAAGAATATAGAGTTTCTTGTAATTTTTCTATTTTAAATATAATTAATAATGAAATTACATTTACTAATGTATGTCGTACTTGTCAGCCAGGTAATGTAAAAGAATTAGCAGAAAGAGTGAAGGCTATAGCGAAACCATATGATACAAGCTATGATGTATTTTATGATTATGCTGGACATTTAGTAGATAAGAATACACCATTAACAAAATTATATGAAAAAGTATATAAAGAAAAGACTGGTAAAGAGCTTGCAAGGATACATATTCATTGTGGACTTGATATAGGAACTATTTATAATGGCATGAAAGGATTAGATATTATTGTATTAATGCCTGCAGTTTATAATGTTCATACTATTAACGAAAGATTAGATTTAGCTTCATTTAAAAGGAGCTTAGAGTATATTAAAGGAATTTTAGCACTAGCATAAAAATATATTGTAATAATATTGAAAACTCAGCATTGGCTGAGTTTTTTTGATGTGATTTAAAATTATTTTTAATAAAAAATATGTTAATATAATTATAAATACTGACTTTCTAAGGGGGGATTAAATTGGCATTAACATTAGAAGAAATAATGAAAGAATCAGGAATTTTGCACAAAATAAAGCTAAAAGCAGGAAAAGAAGGAATGAAAAATATAGTAGAGTGGGTACATATTATAGAAGATGATGAAGTAACTGAATTCCTTCATGGTAATGAATTAGTATTTTTAACTGGCATAGGTCGCGTAGGTAAACCATTATTGCCCTTTATTAAAGGCTTAAATAATAATGGAATATCAGGGGTAGTAATAAATATTGGACCCTACATAAAGGAAATACCTAATAATGTTATTGAGTATTGTAATGATGTGAATTTGCCTTTATTTTCTGTACCATGGGAAGTTAAGCTTGTAGATGTTACAAGAGAATTCTGTAGGAAAATAGTGAAAAGTGAGCAAATAGAAGAAAATTTAGTTTCAACTATTAAAAATATAATTTTTGATAAAGGTGATATTTTAGAGTATAAACCTTTTTTAGAAAGAAAGTGTTTTTTGTCTCATAGTCAGTACACATTCATAGCAATAACTAATAAAGATTCTACAAAAGATATTACTAATGATGGAAAGTTAAAATTCTATATTGAAAAAAACATTATTTGGATTAGAGAGACTGCTATATCTTTTTCTTATAAAAAATATAGAATTATATTGTTATGTGATTACACAGTAGATGAAATTAAATTGATTATTAGTAATTTGAAAAGGCAATATTTAAATGTAGGAGATAATAAATATGCTATAGGCGTAAGTTCAATGGAATCGGGATATAATTCAATTCCTATTATTTTTACAAGAGCTATTGACACAGTTGATATTTGCATGAAAAAAGATTGTGAAACAATGTGGTATGATGATTTAGGAGCATATAAAATTCTTTTAGATGTAAAAAACAAAGGAACCCTTGAAGAGTTTTATAATGAAATATTAAAGCCTATAGAAAAATATGATAGTGAAAATGATTGTAATTATAAGGAGTTTTTAAGAATATATCTTGAGGGAAATGGTAGTGTACAAGCAATTGCAGACAAGTTGTTTGTACATAGAAACACAGTTAATTATCAAATTAATAAAATAAAAAAGATAACAGGAAAAGATTTGACAGATTTACGGGTTAAATTTGAATTTTTGTTGTGTTTTTATATAAAGGATATTTTATAATAATTGCTTTGTGCAATCGCACTAAGAATGTTATGCAAAAGTTAATTGATAGAATTATTTAATATTGATAAAGTATATTTATCAAAAGCATATGAAATTAAAATAAAAAAGCAAAGGAGCTAAACTAATCTGATACCTATAGACTAGACACTTATAAAAAAAGTGTTTAAGTCTATAGGTATTTTTTATATAATGAAAACAATAATTGGAGGTTGCTAATGAGTAAGATTTTATTTACAGAAAATGATATT
>JAAYPK010000121.1 GCA_012519845.1 Clostridiales bacterium | reverse complement strand
GTTGAATTGTAAAATACAGTAATATAAAAATGTAATAAATAAAAGTGGATCAAGGACAAGTTCCAAGTAGGATTAAAATAAAAAATTTCCTTTGCCAGCTACAAAGGAAATTTTTTTTAGTTATCTTCGACTGAAAATTAAATTATAAAGTGGTAATTAATATTAAAAATTACTTACAATATTACTATACTACTAAATAATAAAAAAAACAATTAACTTTTTGTAAACATTTAAATTATAATAGAAAAAATTAACTTTATTTCATAATATATTAAGGAGTCTTATGGAGAAATTTATAATATTTTATTAAATTTGAAAAAGAGACTAGTATTATTAATACATGGATATTATAATATAATAAAAGAGGCAATAAAGTTATAGTAATGTATAATAAAAGCTTTATTATAGAGGGGATGGAAAATTATGAATTGTTATGATTTAGCACTAGAATTTTTAAGAACTGTAACAGCTATTGATGAGTGTTTAGACAAAAAAGCAAAAGCAAAGGGTAAAGATGAAGAAATACTAGACGGAGAACTTGATAGGTTAGAATCAAGAATGTATGAAATTAAGAATAAATTAAAATCAAAAGAAATTTAAATTTTAGCCTAGAATCTCTAGGCTTTTTTTATTATAAAAATATAATAATATTTAGAATGTATATGAAAGAGGTTAAGATGAATAGCAATGATTTAATTTTTTCCTTAGATATTGGGACACGTTCCATTATTGGAGTAGTAGGAAATATTCGAAATAAAAAATTTAATGTTTTATGTGAAAAATATAAAGAACATGAAGAAAGAGCCATGGTTGATGGTCAAATTCATGATATAAATCTTGTAGCCAAAACTGTTAAGAATGTTAAAGATGGAATTGAAAAAGAGTTAGGAATTAAATTAGAAAATGTTGCTATTGCAGCAGCAGGTAGATATTTAAGAACAAGTGAAGCAAAATCGGAAATGATTTTAAATAGTAATGAAGAAATTACAAAAGATATTATAAGAACTTTAGAGTTAAGTGCTGTAAAAAAGACAGAAGAAGAAATTTGTAAAAATACTGATGGGAAACTATATTGTGTGGGATATTCAGTTAAAAGTTATTATTTAAATTCTTATGTTATTTCAAATTTGCAGGGACATAAGGGAGAGAAAATAGAAGCAGAGGTTATAGCTACTTTTCTTCCAAGATCAGTAGTTGATTCCTTATATTCAGTAATGAAAAAGGTTAATCTTCAAGTTACCAGCTTAACACTTGAACCAATTGCTGCTATAGAAGCTGCAGTTCCTCCTAAACTTAGACTATTAAATATAGCACTTGTGGATATAGGGGCAGGAACATCAGATATTGCTATTAGTTCAAAAGAAAGAATTTCAGCATATGGAATGGTTCCTGTTGCAGGAGATGAAATTACTGAAACAATAGCACAGGAATATTTGGTAGATTTTAATGAGGCGGAAAATATAAAAAGAACTGTTTATGAAAAAGGTGAAGTTACTTTTTCAGATGTACTTGGTATAGAAAATACTGTTAAGAAAGAGGATATAAGCAAATTAATAAAGCCAGTTGTTTCGAAAATGGCCGAGGCTATTGCTTCAAAAATGATTGAAATCAATGGAGATAAATCTCCTGCAGCTGTATTTTTAGTAGGAGGTGGGGCTCATACACCATTCTTAATTGAGGAACTTGCTGAAAAGCTAAAAATAGATCCTAAAAGAATAGCTATTAAAGATAGAAATTCAGTGGAAGATTGTATTTGCGATAATAATCTTGGATCAGCTGGAGTTACTGTTCTTGGAATTGCATTAAATTCTATAAAACATTTAGGAGATAATTTTATAGATGTATATTTAAATGATGAAATTATTAGTTTATTTTCAGCAGATGGAAATACTGTATCAGATATATTCTTACAATCAGGAACAAATCCATCTTTATTGATTGGTAAAGCAGGTAAAAATATTAGATTTAATATTAATGGTAAGAAAAGAATAGTATTTGGTAATTTAGGCGAAAATGCAGTAATTAAAGTTAATGGAAAAGTATCAGACTTAGAAAGTAAAATAAAAAATGGAGATAGAATCGAGGTAATTTATGCTAAGAAGGGAAAGGATGCTACAGCTACAGTAAGTGAGTATGTAGGAAATATTAATTCTATAAGCATATATTTAGATAACAAATTAATTAATATTGACCCACAGATATTAATAAATGGAAAGTATGCCAGTGTTGATGCAACTATTAATGAAGGTGACGATGTTAGAATATTTTTACCAAATAAATTAGAAGATTTTAAAAAATACATATTAAAAAATGAGGAAATTATTTTATATAAAGATAATGAAATATTATCTGAAGATTATGAGCTATTAGAAGAAGATAAACTTGAAAGTAAAAAAGTGGAGATTGATATTTCACCAAAAGCAAATATTGAAGTTAAGGAAGAAATAAAAAATGTAGATAATAAACTTGTAGTTAAGGTTAATGGTGATGAAGTTGTGTTAACAGGTAAAACTTCCTACGTCTTTGTTGATATTTTTAATTTTATTGATTTTGACTTAACTATGCCAAAGGGAAAAATAATAAATTTGATTTTAAATGAGAAAAAAGCAGCATATATGGATAAATTGAAAAATGGAGATGTAATTGAGATTTTTTGGAGCTAGAAAATATTTTTAATTATTCTTTCATAAAGAAATATTAATACAAGTAGAAAAGACAAGTATAAAATACTTGTCTTTTTTGTGTAATTGATAAAAACTATATGTAAATAAATGAAATAAATATGATAAAATTTACTATAGTACAAAAAATAGTTTGGAGGTAAATATGAGAAAATCAATATTAATTATAGATGATGATAAAGAACTTGGGGAAATAACAAGTGATATGTTAGAAGAATATGGTTATGAAGTAACTAGAGTTTTAGATAGTAATGGAGCCTATGAGGAATTATCACATAATGTTTTTCATTTAATATTATTAGATATTAATTTACCTTTTGAAACAGGTTTTGAGGTGTGTAAAGAAATAAGGAAAGTATCTTCAGTTCCAATAATTTTTGCTAGTGCAAGAACAGCTGAAACAGATAGAATAGAAGGCTTAGATATAGGCGGTGATGATTATATTTCAAAGCCCTATTCCTTAAAGGAATTATTATCAAGAATTAATGCTTTAGTTAGAAGAACTTATTCCTATAATGAGGAAAGCGATATAATAAAAATAGGAAATATTGAAATAGACGAAGGCAGTAGATTAGTTAAAAAAGATGGAAAGGAAGTTTCATTATCTTTAAAGGAATTTGATTTGCTTTTATATTTGGCAAAAAATAAAAATAAAACCCTTAAAAAAGAAGAAATACTAAAAGCAGTTTGGGGAACTTTTAGTGATGTAGAATTATCTACTGTAGCAGTTCATATTAGATGGCTTAGAGAGAAGCTTGAAGAGGATCCAAGTAATCCATTAATAATAAAAACTGCATGGGGTATAGGGTATACATTAACTAATAAGGGGCAAGAAAAATGAAAAAAAAATTAATATATATTACCTTGCTATTTGTTTTAATGTTAACTATTATTACTTTATTTTTTACACAAAATAGCAAGATGGAAAATAACAATTTAGATAAAGGAAGACAGCTTATATATATAAATGAAATAGAGAAGGAAATTGAAAATTCTAATGTAAATAATCAATCTTTAAATAGGTCTATAAATAGTCTTAAAGATGAAATAAATAATGTAAACATTAATAAAGAAAACAATAATAAAGAAATATATGAATATTTTAGTCTTTTACTTTTTATCTTAATTATTTTTGGATATGCATATTTTGTAATAGTAAGACCTTTTGAAAGGATGGAAGAATTTGCAGAAGAAATAGGAAGAGGAAATTTTAATATTAAAATAAATTATGAAAAAAATAATTTATTTGGAGCTTTTACTTGGGCCTTTGATCATATGAAAAAGGAAATAATAAAAGCAAGAAGCTGTGAAAAGGAAGCAATAGACAATAATAAAACTGTTATAGCAACTTTATCCCATGATATTAAAACTCCTGTAGCATCTATTAGAGCTTATGCAGAAGCATTAGAAGCTAATTTAGATCATAATGTGGAAAGAAGAGAAAAATACATAAAAGTTATAATGAAAAAATGTGATGAGGTTGCAAAACTTACTAATGATTTATTTTTACATTCTTTATCTGATTTAGATATGCTAAAAATTAATACAGAAAAAGCGGAGATAAGTATGATAATAAATGATTGTCTTAATGATTTATTAGGAGAAGATAAGAATATATCAATAATAGGAAATCTACCAAAGGCAATTTTAAATATTGATGTAAAAAGATTCAATCAAGTATTAGAGAATATAATTAATAATGCTAGCAAATATGCAAAGGATTCTCCAATTGAAATAAAGGCAGAAATAAACAAAGAAAATTATTATCTTTATATAAAGGATTTTGGACCAGGTATTTTAGACAAGGATATGCCCTTTGTTTTTAATAAGTTTTATAGAGGAAGTAATGTCATGGACAAGCAAGGAGCAGGCCTTGGATTATATATAGTTAAATACATCATGAATCAGTTAAAAGGGGATGTGGAGATTTTCAATAAGGGAGGATTAATGGTAAAACTATGGTTGCCATTAGATTCTACTTCTTAAAGATTTCTTAATAAATTATTTGATATATTTTAATTAAGAAATTAAGGAGGGATAATATGAAAAAGGCAATAATAAGGGCCATGAATTTATGCAAAAGCTTTTCAAATAATGGTGAGCAAAATCATGTATTAAATAGTATTGATTTAGAAATATATGAAAAAGACTTTACTATAATTATGGGTCCTTCAGGGTCAGGGAAATCAACATTATTATATTGTTTAAGTGGTATGGATAATGTAACACAAGGACAGGTTATGTATAATGATGTTAATATTACTAGACTAAATGAAAAGAAGCTTGCTTTATTAAGAAGAGGAGATTTTGGATTTATATTTCAACAAATGCATTTAATAAGCAATTTAACTTTATTTGAAAATGTTGCAGTATCAGGATATTTAGATAAAAACAAAAGTAGTCATGAAGTAAATGAAAGAGCATTAATGTTACTAAAAAAAATGAATTTAGAAAATGTAATAAAAAGACTTCCATCTCAAGTATCAGGGGGAGAACAACAAAGGGCAGCTATAGCAAGGGCTATAATTAACAAACCAAGATTACTATTTGGAGACGAACCAACAGGAGCATTAAATAAGAATAATACAAATACTGTATTAGATTTATTAACTACATTACATGAAGAGGGTCAAAGTATTTTATTAGTTACTCATGATATTCATACAGCAACAAGAGCAAATAGACTTATTTATATGGAAGATGGCAGAATTTGTGGTGAATTAAATTTGCCAAATTACAAAGCTGAAGATATAAAAAGTCGTGAAACACAAATAACCTCATGGCTTAGCTCTATGAGTTGGTAGGAGGTTATTTTATGGAAATTTTCACATTAATAAAAAGTAATTTTAAGCATAAAAAAGCAAGTATTTTTGGTGTTGTAATATTAATGATACTGATTTCTTTATCTATATCAACTATTGTTAGTGTTAATAAAAATATTTCAAATAGGTATAATGAAGCAACAGAAGAAGTTAAAGTTGGAGATTTGAATTTCTTTATTAGTGATTTAAAAAACGTAGATGAAATAATTAGTAATATGAAAAATAATAAGGTTGATTATATAAGTAAGGATCCTATTTTATCAATTAAGCTTTCTATTAACGATATTTCTTTAGGAAGTACTAGTTTTATTAAAAAATATAAGAAGGAAGATTTTAAATATAAGGTTTACGATAATAGTAGCTTATCCTTTATTGAGAATCCGGAAGAACTTAAGGAATCAGAAGCCTATGTTCCAATAAGCTATCAAGAATTATATAAATGTAATGTAGGGGATATTATTAAAATAAATTATAAAGATAGTATAAAAGAAATCAAAATCAAAGGTTTTATTGAGGAACCTTTTATTGGGTCTAGTACTATGGGAGTAAAATTATTTTATACAAATGAAAAGGATTTTAATGAATTGTATGATGCAAGAATAAAAGATGAAGCTAGTCTATTAAATAAGAAGTATGCAGATATAGCAGGGGCTTATTTAGTTTCAGTTTTTGCAAAGGAAGATAGTAATTTTTCAGATGTATTATTAAAAAAAGAATTAAACAAGGAATCAAATATTGTTGATTTAAGTATTTTTTCTTTAAGTAAAGATCAGTCAAAAAATTATACTGAAATGTTTGGTAAAGTAATTAGTTCAATACTTTTTGCTTTTATATTCTTGTTGTTTATCGTGGTATTAATAGTAATAGGACATAGTATAAGTACCGGTATTGAAATGGAATATGCTAATTTAGGAATATTAAAGGCCCAAGGTTTTACAAAATCTCAATTAAGAAAAATATATTTTTATCAATATTTTATAGCACAGTTAATTGGAATGATAATAGGGATTATTATTAGTATAACTATTATCCCATTCATATGTAGAATTTTTTCTACATTAACAGGATTACTTCCATCTACTAAAATAGATTTATTGCAAGTACTGGCAATACTAGGAGTATTATTGGTTATCACTAGTTTATTTATTATTATTAATACAAGAAAAATAGGACGGATATCTCCTGTAGTTGCTATTTCAGGAGGAAGAGAACAAATATATTTTAATAATTCAATTAAAATTCCTATTAAGAAAAATTGTTTAAGTATATTTTTAGCATTAAGACAAATACTTTCAAATAAAAAGCAATATTTAAGTTCATTGATTATTATTGTAATACTATCATTTTTTATGATATCAGTAAGTTCTTTAAATAATATAATGAATGAAAAATATTTTGATGAATTATTTGGTGGCATATTAAGTGATGTTTATATCAATTATGGAAATTCATTTGAATTAAAAGATGAAGTGGAAGATAAAATATCTAAGATAAGTAAAATAGAAGATAGTTTTCATTGTAATAGTATGTATTTTACCGTGGATGAAGAGGAAATTTGTGGACAAATCTTAGACAATACAGATTTATATAAAAGTATAACGGAGGGAAGAACTCCAAAGTATGATAATGAAATAGTGGTAACTAAGATAGTAGCTGAATTACTTGGGAAAAATATTGGGGATAAAGTAAATATAACTTATAAAGAAGAAACTAAGGAGTTTATTATTTGTGGAATTTATCAATGTACAAATGATACAGGATATGTATTTGGAATGTCTTTAGATGGAGTAAGAAGAATAAATAAAGATTATAAAGTTCAAGGGTTGGATTATGTTATTAAAGACAAAGAAAAAATTAATGATATTATAGATTTATTGAAGAAAGATTATGGGGAAAAGCTTACAATAAAAAATGTAATTGAAAATGATGATACAACTGAATATATTATGATGGCTGTAGATGTAATTAATGTTATAATTTATACTTTATCAATTTTATTTGTATTTATAGTTTCTATTATGGTTTGTGGTAGAATGTTCTTAAAAGAAAGAACAGAATTTGGTATATATAAAGCTGAAGGCTTTACAACTAATTATTTAAGAGTATTGTTTTCTATCAGATTTTTCATAGTAGCCTTGCTAGGAAGTGGAATTGGCTTTGTTTTAAACTATCTTCTTAATGATAAAGTGATGAATGTCCTATTAAGAAGTCTTGGTATTTTCAATTATGAAACGAAGTACAATACTGAAAGTGTATTAATTCCATGTTTATTGATTCCTATAAGCTATTTTATTTTTTCATATATAATATCATATAAAATAAAAAGGGTTAGTGTAAAAGAATTAATAGTTGAATAAATGAAAAAGCGTGTTACTCATGATTAATCCCAAGTAACACGCTTATTGTATTTTCTAGTTTTATAGTCTATTGTTTTTATTTCAATCATATAAATCAGTATATTATTATGTTTAGGAGAATGTATGATTGATTTTAAATTAGAAGCTGAAAATATTAAGGAAGAAATAATTAAAATAAGAAGGGACATTCATGAAAATCCAGAGCTTGATTTTGAACTTTATAGAACATCAAATTTAGTAAAGAATTATTTAAAAGACAATAATATAGAATATTATGAAACAGCTAAAACTGGAGTATGTGGAATTATTAAAGGAAGAAATACAGAAAAAGTAATTGCAGTAAGAGCAGATATGGATGCATTACCTCTTATAGATAAAAAGAATGTAAGTTATAAATCTAAAGTGGAAGGTAAAATGCATGCTTGTGGACATGATGCTCATACTGCAATTTTACTTGGAGTAAGTAAAATTTTAAATAAGTATAAAGATGAATTAAATGGAAGTGTTAAACTTTTATTTGAGCCAGCAGAAGAAACCTCAGGTGGAGCACCTATAATGATAAAAGAAGGGGTATTAGAAAACCCAAAGGTTACTGGAATTATTGGATTACATGTATCAGAAAATGTTGATTGTGGAAAAATACGAGTAAAAGATGGCATGGTTAATGCAGCTTCAAATCCTTTTAATATTACCATTGTTGGAAAGGGAGGACATGGGGCGATGCCACATTATACAATAGATCCTATTGTAATAACTTCTCATTTAATAACAGCCCTTCAAAGTATAATAAGTAGGGAGCTTGCTCCAGTAAATCCGGGAGTATTGACTATATCAAGTATTCATGGAGGTACTTGTAACAATGTAATACCAGAAAGTATAGAAATAAAAGGTATCATAAGAACAGTAAATATAGAAGATAGAGAATATGTAAAAAAGAGAGTTAAAGAAATATCAAAGGGAATTTGTGAAAGCTTTGGTGGAAAAGCAATAGTTAATATAGAAGAAGGGTATCCTTCTTTAATAAACAACACAGATATGGTTAATAGAATTAAAAAGGTGGGAGAAAAAATACTTAAAAAAGAAAATGTGTTAACTCAAAATGCTCCAAGTATGGGAGTTGAAAGTTTTGCATATTTTGCAAGAGAAAGACCTTCAGTATTTTATTTTTTAGGAACAAAAGGAGAAAATGCTAATAGCCCAGCTCATGGAAGTTACTTCGATATAAAGGAAGAAGGATTAATATTAGGAATAGCAATTCAATGTGAATATGTTTATGATTATTTGACAAGAGGGTAAATTAATATTAATCTAATAGGAAAGAGTAATAATGCGCAAAAGACGTAAAATGGAGTTGATTATATTTGAAAATAGAAATAGGAGCTAATGAAGCAGGTCAAAGACTTGATAAGTTCTTAAGAAAGCTTTTAAAGGATGTGCCTTTAAGTGCTATATTTAAAGCCTTAAGAAAAGGTGATGTTAGGGTAAATGGGAAAAAAGAAAAGGAAAAATATTCTCTTCAAGAGGGGGATATTGTTGAAATAAAGTATATTCAAAGTAAAAAGGAAGAAAAACAAAATTTCATTAATGTGGACTCTAGTTCATTAATGATTACTTATGAAGATGAAAATATTTTAATTGTGGAAAAATGGCCAGGAGTTTTAGTACATCCTGATAAAAGTAATGGGGAACCATCTTTAACAGATTATGTTCTTTCTTATTTAAATGCTAAAGGTGACTATCTTCCAGAAAAGGAAGTGACTTTTACTCCTGCACCTTGTAACAGACTAGATAGAAATACTTCTGGGATAGTGATTTTTGGTAAGAATTTCGAAGCTTTAAGAATGCTTAATGAAGCAATTAGAGAAGACGAAATAGAAAAATATTATTATACAATTGTAAAAGGTAAAATTAAAGATGGCTTATATAAAGCTTATATTAAGAAAAATGAAGAAGCCAATATATCTAAAATATATGAAGAGAGTATTCCAAATTCAAAAGAAATATCTATGAAAGTTAAAACAATTAAAACAAATGGAGCTTATTCTTTTTTAGAAATTAACTTAATTACAGGAAGAAGCCATCAAATTAGAGCTCATTTGGCATATTTAGGAAACCCTTTAATTGGGGATAGTAAATATGGAGATAAAAGAATAAATTCATTCTTTGAAAGTAAATTTGGACTTAATTATCAATATTTATATGCATATAAGCTTATATTTAGGGGAGTTTCAGGTAAGCTTTCTTATCTTAAAAATAAAACAATAGCTGAATCTCTACCTCCAATGTTTAAAAAAATAAAGCAAGATATATTTAAATTATCGTTATAGGGGTTTACTATGAATGAAGAATCAAAGTTAGCTAGAGGAGCCCTTGCTTTATCTGTTGCTGGAATATTAAGCAAGGTTATTTCTATTGCTTATTCACCATTGTTACAGAAAATTTTAGGATACGATGGCATGGGAGTGTATGGAAGAGTACTAGATGTATTTTTATTTATTTATGCATTAACAAGTGTTGGTGCACAGCCAGCTGTTGCTAAGGTAGTATCTGAACTTACTGCATTAGGTAATAATAAAGGTGCTATAAGAGCTTTAAAAATATCAAGAAAATTTTATTTTTGGACTGGAACAGTTGCAGGACTTGTAATGATTGGCCTAGCATATCCTATTTCAAAAATGATGAATTCAAGCGATGTTGTATATGGTATTATGGCACTTGCACCATGTATAGTAATTACTTGTTTGCTTTCTGTTTATAGGGGGTACTTACAAGGAAAAGGGAATATGACACCTATTGCAGTATCTCAAATTTTAGAACAATTTTTAAATGTAGCTATTAGTTTATTATGTGCATATATATTAATGAATTTTAGTTTGGAACTTGGAGTAGCAGGAGCACAGATAGGTACTTCTATTGGAGCATTATTTGCTTTGTTTTATTGCATATATGGATATTATAAACGAAAATATGCAGAGGAGGCTTTAGCAGATACTCATCATCCAAGTGATAAGAAGATTTATAGAAAAATGATGATGTATTCTATACCAATTATTTTAAGTTCAGGACTTCAAAATTTTGGAGGATTAGTTGATTCAGCTAACGTATCAACAATATTACAAAGTATTGGATTTGCCAAGAAAGAAGCAGATTCATTATATGGTATTTATACAATTTACAAAACTATAATAGGAGTACCTTTAGTATTAATTACAGCTATTGCAACTACAGTTTTACCATTAATATCAAAGGCAAGGGCATTAAAGGATAATAAGGCAGTAAGAAGTGGAATAAGAAATGCTTTTAAGTTAGCATTATCAGTTGCAATTCCATCAGCTTTTGGATTATCTGTATTAAGTGAACCTATTTATAGAGCCATATACGACAATGATTATGGTTCATTTATGATGAAAGTAGGATCATTTATTATTATAATTATGACTATAACTCAGATTCAAAGTGTAATACTTCAAAGTATTAATAAATTTTATTATGTATTATTAACCTTTGCTATAGGAATAATATGTAAGATTGCATTAAATTATTTTATGGTAGGAATATATGAATTAAATATATATGGCGTATTAATAGGTAATACAGTATGGCATTTAATACCAGCTATCATGAATCATAAAAAAATTTGCAAAACCATGAGAATGAAAATGCCAGTAATTAGATTGGTATTTAAACCTTTATTATCTTCTATTATTATGGTAGCTGCTATAATGATTGCTAAAATGCCATTTAATTTCATGTATAGATTTATAAATCCAACAAGGCTAAATTCTATACCTGTAGTTATAGTGTTAGTCTTAGTAGGGGCTATAGTTTACCTATATATTATGATACTTATTGGAGGAATTAAAAAATCAGATATTGAGTTAGTATCTCCAAGAATAATTGCTATTATGCCAAAATTTATGAGGAAGAAATTAAAGTAGTTAAGCTGGGGTAGAAAGAACTAAGAGTTATGGATAGAAATCACAGATTTCCTCAACTCTTTTCTCTTAGCTCTAGTTCTTAACTAACCTTAAAGTGAAATATACTCTTTTTTTATTAGTTGCATTCATTTCCATATTGTCCCCAAAAAATGAATATTAAAAAGGATAGTACAATAATTAATATATTTTTTATAGGATTTAAAGTTCCTAAAACGTGAAATACAAAAAGCTTTAGAATAAAGAATGTTATAAAAGCTAAAAGTAAATATATAGTTATGTTTGTTATAGAAAGAGAAATATCAATATGCTTTTTTATTTCATAATAATTAATAACAAAACTAATTAAAGAGGTTAAAAATAAAGTAATAGCATAACCATAAATATTTATTTTAGGAACTGATGTAAAGATATATAAAAAGATTAGTTCTAAAAATGCTACTATTACAGAATTTCTTAATATTATACCCTGTTTATTTAACCCATTTAGAATACTGCTCATTGGTACAGAAACAAAGAATATAGGAGCACAAATGCCAGCATATTTTATATATGTACCTAAATCGTCTCTGTTATAAAACATTTCACCTAAAGGCTTTGGTATTGTTAAGCATATTACAGTTGTTGCTAAGCCTAATAAAAAGGAGATTTTTAAAACTTTTTTTATTCTTATAGATGCATCATAATAGTTTCCTTTTATCATTGTTTGAGAAAGATCAGGAATTAATAAAGTATTTATTGAACTTACCACAATAAGAGGAATACCAATTATCATCATTGCCATACCTGTAAATTTCCCTATAAGTGAAAGAGCTTCTGAATGTGAAAAGCCAGCAGTAACAAGACATCTTGGAATAACTAATGTAGATAAAGTATTAAAAATATTACTTAAAAATCCATTTAAGGTTAATGGAACACTAATAATTAAAACGTTAAATAAAAGCTGTGAAAGTCTTTCAGGTTTTTCATTTGTTCTAGGAAGTTTTTTAATAGTCTTTTTATAATAGAAAAATAATAGTAATAAGCTTTGTAATTCACCTAAGGCTAAGGCTACATAACATAAAGATACAAGATTAGTTAAAGTTTTAGCTTGGAAAATATAAATTAGAATTGCAACAGTAAAAATTCTTAAGGCCTTTTCAAAAATATCAATAATTGATGGAGCAGCAATTTTGGCAGATCCCCAAAAAAATCCTTTTAATATATTAGATAAAGCTATAAAAATCATAGCAGGGCAGGTTATTCTTATAGCAGTTATTGTTCTCATATCATTAATGCCATATTTACCAATAGTAGGTGCTAAAAGGAAAACTAAAATGGCAATAATTAATCCCCAAATTAAATTGAAAAAGGATACAACTTTAATGGTCCTAACTAAATTAATGTTTTGTTTATTGCTATTATATACAGCTGATATTTGCGATATGGAAGCTGCTACACCTGCACACATAACACAAATAAATAAATTATAAATAGGCATTACTAAATTATATAGGCCCATTCCTTCTGGACCTAAAATTTTTGAAAGATAAATAGAAAAAATAAACCCTAATATACCAGTTGTAATATTAGAAGCTGTTAATAAAAATGAATTTCTAAAAAAATTGTCCTTTGCCACGAACTATCCACTCCTTTGAATTACAATAAAGCATATTCAAAGTCTTTTGAAATTATCACCACTTACATGAAAAAAGCTGATTATATATAAGTTATATAACCAGCTAAAAAATATTACTAGATTAGATTTTCAGGATTAAGTGCTTTAAGCTCTTCTATTACAAATCTACCATCTTTTCTTATTAGAACATCATCAAAATATATTTCTCCTCCACCATATTCTGGTCTTTGTATTTGAACTAAATCCCAGTGAAGCGCTGATTGATTTCCATTATAAGCATCATCATAACAGCTTCCAGGTGTGAAGTGTATTGATCCTGTGATTTTTTCATCAAATAAAATATCCTTCATAGGTTCACTTATATAAGGATTAACCCCTAGTGAAAATTCGCCTATATACCTTGCACCTTCATCCATATCAAAAACTTTATTAATTTTTTCAGTATCATTACATATAGCTTCTATGATTTTACCATCTTTAAAAGTTAGTTTAACATTTTCATAAGTAAAGCCTTGATATAAAGAAGGTGTGTTGTAAGTAATAACACCATTTACTGAATTCTTAACTGGAGCAGTATAAACTTCACCATCAGGAATATTCATTTCACCAGAACATTTCACAGCAGGTATATCTTTAATAGAGAAGGATAAATCTGTTCCTTCAGCAATAATTCTTACTTTATCAGTTTTGTTCATTAATTCAACTAAATTATCCATAGCCTTTGACATAACAGAATAATCTAAGTTACAAACATTAAAATAATAATCTTCGAAGGCTTCTGTACTCATATTTGCTGCTTGTGCCATTGAATAATTAGGATATCTTAAGATAACCCATTTTGTTTTTGGAACTCTGATTTTACCATGTACTGGTTCTGAAAATAATCTGTTGTATAATGACAGCTTTTCAGATGGAACATCAGAGGTTTCAGCTGTATTATTACCAGCTCTTATGCCAATATAAGCATCCATATCCTTCATTCTTGAACTTTCGTACTTAGCCATAAGTTCAAGCTGTTCTTCACTACAATTAAGCAATAATTCTCTGTCCACTTCTTTATTTTTTAAAGTAACAAGAGGAATAGCTTTTGCCTTATAGGCTTCCTTTATTAATTCTTTAACAAAAGGTAAACAATCTCCAATTCCTTCAATCAAAACTTTTTCATTCTCTTTAAGATTACAAGAATAATTTATTAGATTGTGTGCTAATTTCGTAAATCTGCTATCTTTCATAATTCATTCCTCCTTAATTTACTACATTATAGTATACCATAATTATAGATTTATCAGTCAAAGAATTAAGAACTTAAATTTTAAATTTACTATACATATTTTATTTAAAAGACAATATAAATTTAATAAGGAAAACTTAGCGAGGGTATTATGAAAAAATATATAAAATTTATATTAATTTTAATTATTATTTCTATTATTTCATTTTCAGTATTTAAATATACAGATAAATATAAAATAAAAATATTAAAAAATAGTATGCAATGTTCAGTTATTACGAAAGGAGTTAATAGTGCAAAAGCAATAGCTATAGATGAAAATAAAAATCTTTATATTGCAATTAAAGATAGTATAAAAGTTATTGATAATGAAGGAATTGAAAAGATAATAATTAAAAATTTAGGTGGCGAAATTGAGGATATTAAATATAAGAATAATAGTATTTACATTATATCAGGAGAAAAATTAATTGAGTATTCAATAAAGGATAGGTCTTTAGATATACTGATAAATAGTATGCCTTATAGCGGAAATAATATTAGTAGAAAGCTTCTTTGCTATGAAGACAAACTATTAATTGCAATAGGTAGCAAAACTAATTCTGGAATAGATTCTAATGGTGAAGTAGAGAATATATCAGAAGGAAGGGGAGATTTAATTAATGGAGGATTATATGAATTTAATACAAAAACTAAAGAAATAACCTCTTTTGCAAGTGGAATAAGAGGCATTACAGGAATGGACATTAATAGTAAGGGAGAAATAATTGCGCTATTTAGTGGAATTAATAATAATGATGAAAGAAAAATTAATAGAGATACTGATTATATTTATAAGGTAGATAAGGGGGAATGGTATGGGTTCCCTGATTTTTCTGGTGGAAATTATATAACTTCTCCAAGATTTAAGGGAAATACTCTAGTGGAGCCAATACTAAAAACACCAGTTAAAAAGATTGTTAAGGGCCCACTTATGGAAGGAAATACTTTAGATTCATTAAATGAAATGGCAATAGATTCAGAAGGTAAGGTATTAGAGAGAGATGGCATATTATATTGTAATAATAAAGATAAATTAATATCAGCTTTTTTGGATGAGAATATTAAAATTAATATTCTTAAATTGCAAAATAAAAGTAAAATTGAGGATATTATATATGATTCAAATGGATTTTATATTTTAGATAGTGGTGTTGGAATTATTTATTTATTACATGAAAAAGAAATTTTTAATGCTTTCTTCTTAGAAACTATTGTTTGGATTTTAATAGGAATACTGTTTTTTTCTATATTGACAATTATAATAATGAAAGGTGTTGGAGGTAAAAATGAAAAGAACATTAGTGGTTAATATGAATTATGTTGATATTTATGGTGATGTACTTGATGTATCCAATGATGATTTAGGAGTAATATACAATATGTATAAGGATATTGAAGATGAACTGTCAATTGATTACGTTGACTCTGAAAATAAAAGAAAATTAAAAGGAAGAAAGTATGATGCTTGTACTTTCTTCTTTAGCTTAAATAAAATATGGAGTGATAGGGGGAAAGAAGTCATTTTAAAAGAAGTAACAGATTATTTAAATTGTAACGGTAAAATTTTCTTCTGGGATATTAATAAAAGTAAATTTAAATCTGTAGATAGTAATATAAAGATACTTTTACCTAGTGGTAAAATTAGAGGTGGTTCAGTAATTAATTATAATCCTTTATGTTATAGTAATTATGAGAAAATGTTAAAAATACTGGAGAAGTATTATATAATAGAAGATACAAAAGTATGGAATGAAATGTTTTTTATACAAGGAAGAAAAAAGTAAAAGTGAGAGGAAGAAAAACTAGATGAAAATATTATTGACAGCTTTGAATACACAATATGTTCACAGCAATTTAGCGGTAAGGTATTTAAAAGCATTTACTAAAGACTTACCCTATGAAGGTGTAATAAGAGAATTTACTATAAATGAAAGAGAGAATAATATATTAAAAGAAATAATAGAAGAGAAACCTAATGTAGTTTGTTTTTCTGTGTATATATGGAATGTAGAGATGGTTCAAAGACTTGCTAATTTAATAAAGGTAGTTAATAAGGACATCGAAATACTTTTTGGTGGGCCTGAAGTGTCATATGATAGTAAGGAATTTTTAGATAAAGCTTTTGGAGATTATGTTATTGAAGGAGAAGGAGAAGAAACTTTTAGAGAATTTGTTCAATATAAGCTTGGGTTAAAGAAAATTGAAAATATTAAAGGAATTCACTATAAGGTAAATGGCAACACCATTTCTAATGATAAAAGAGAATTATTAAAAATGGATCAGCTTATTTTCCCTTATGAAGAGGATGAAGATTTAAATAATAAAATAGTTTACTATGAAGGAAGTAGAGGGTGTCCATTTAAATGCAAATATTGTTTATCCTCTACAACTCATGGAGTGAGATTTCATTCTATTGAAAGAACTAAGAATGAACTTCAATATTTCATTGATAAAAAGGTTAAGCTTGTAAAATTTGTTGATAGAACTTTTAATTGCAACCATAAGTATGCTATGGCAATATGGGAATTTTTAATTAATTCAAATACAGAAACAAGGTTTCATTTTGAAATATCAGCAGATATATTAGAAGATGAAGAAATACAGTTATTAAGAAAAGCACCAAAAGGAAGATTTCAATTTGAAATAGGAGTACAAACAACTAATAATAAAGTGTTAAAAAATATTAACAGATTTGTGAACTTTGAAGATATAGAAGAAAAGGTTGATGAATTATCAAAAATGAAAAATATACATCAACATTTAGATTTGATAGCTGGCCTTCCTGAAGAAGATTATGAATCCTTTAAAGAGTCCTTTAATGATGTACATAGTATTAATCCTGAAATGATACAATTAGGTTTTTTAAAACTGTTAAAAGGCTCAACTATGAGGGATGAAGCTGAAAAATACGGTATGGCATATTCACCTTATCCACCCTATGAAATATTAAGAACTAGTAAACTTTCTTATTTTGATATAATAAATCTTAAAAAAGTTGAAGAAATGGTCGATAAATATTATAACAGCCAAAAATTCAATAATATTTTATCATTTTTTTATAAAAAATTTGAAACACCTTTTGATTTCTTTCAAGAACTAGGTAATTACTTTGAAAATAAGGGGTATTTTAATAGGAATATCGGAAATTCTGAATACTATAAGGTATTTTTAGATTTTAATGTGGAAATATTAAAAGGGAAAGAAGAATATTTAACTGATATAATTAAATTTGATTATTTAAGTAATAATAAGAGGAGAGGGATGCCAAGTTTTATAAGAAGTGAAGTAGCAAAAGAAGACGAGGAGGAAATAAAAAATAAATATAGAGATATATATTCATTTAGAGAATACCAAATAGAGGAATTTTCTATTGATATTCAGGAGTACATTTCTAAAGGAATTGTAAAAAAAGAAAAAGTATTTTGTTTAGTTAATAAAGAAATGGGTATGAAATTCATCAAATGAATAAATAAAAAAATGTTAAAATCATAAATTTATTGAAAAGTAATTATATTTGTGTATAATTATAAAGGATAGAGTAATTAATACTATATAAAGCATTAATTTATATTTTATTATCAATTGCATTATAAAGGTGGTGATATTTTGGCATTAGAAGCTATAAAAGAAATTAAAGCTGTTGAAGTTGAAGCAGATGAATTAATTAAAAATGCAACAACTGAAGCAAAAGATCTTGTTCAAAAAGCTACCCAGGAAGCAAAAGAACATTATGATTTAATCATTAATAAAGCACAAGAAAATTGTAATAGCATATTAGAAAAAGCCATAGAAGAAGGTAATGAAAAGGCAAAGCCTATAATTGATAAAGGACATGAAGATGCTAAAGCTATATACAATTTATCTGAGGACAAGAAAAATAAAGCTATGAATTTAGTAATTGAGAGGATAGTGAAAGTAAATGGCAATAGTTAAAATGAATAAATTTACCTTGCTTACATTTGAATCTCATAGAGCAGAACTTCTTAAGGAATTACAAGGGTTTGCAGATGTGGAATTTTTCAATCTGCAAGATGAAAATTTCTTAGAAAATAATGAAGAGTTCCTAGGACTTTATAAAGATAGTTCAAGTTCTGAGTATGCAGGGTGTGAAGACAAATTGTCTAAAGCTAAATATACTCTACAATTTTTGAATCAATATGTTCCTCGAAAATCAGGTTTAAAGGCTATGAAAGAAGGTAAAAGATCTTTTACTTTATCTGAATTAGAAGAGAAAGTTAAAAATAGTAATTGGGAAAAAATATGTGAAAAAATAAGTGAAAAAGAAAAGAATTTAGCAGCTTTAGAAAATAAAATTACTAGGTTGCAAAATGAAATTGATTTAATGAAACCTTGGGAAAACTTAGATGTTTCTTTTAAAGAACTTAAATCAATAAAAACAGCTTATTTTTTAGGAAGCCTTTCAGTTAAATATGAGGAAACAATAATTTCTGAATTTGAAAATGAATATTTAGAAATTATTTCAAAGAATAATCAAGATTTATATTTCTTATTAATATTTGATAAAGATAAGAAAGAAGAAATAGCTGAAAAATTAAGAGGCTTTGGCTTTAGTGAATTTAAAACAGATTTAGAAGACACTGCAATTAATATAATTCATAACAATGCTGATAGTATAGAAAAACTCAAATCAAAAGAATTTTTTGTTAAAGAAGAACTTGCATCTTTTGAAGAAGATGTAAGATCTCTAGAGTTAGTTTGTGAATATTATGGAAACATGACTATAAGAAAAGATTCAATAAACAATTTCTTGAAAACAGAAAATGTTTTAGTTATTCAAGGTTGGGTACCAGAAGAAAGTAAAGAGTCATTAACATCATTAATTAATAAAGTAACTGAAGATTATAATTATTTAATCTTTGAAGATGTTAAAGAAGAGGAAATTCCGGTAGTTCCTGTAAAACTAAAAAATAATGAAATAAATAGTGCATTTGAAGATATTACAGAAATGTATAGTACACCAAGATATGATGAAATAGATCCTACACCTTTTGTAACACCATTCTATTTATTATTCTTTGGAATGATGGTTGCAGATATTGGATATGGATTACTTTTATTAATTGGAACACTAGTTGTACTTAAAAAGTTTAATTTAGATGAGGGAACAAGAAAATTCATGAAATTTTTCTTTTACTTAAGTTTCCCAATTATAGGTTTTGGGGCTATATATGGGTCCTTTTTTGGAGATCTAATTCCTTTACCAAAACTTGTAGATACATCTAATGATATAAATACAGTTCTTATTGCATCAGTTGGTTTTGGTGTAGTTCAAATATTCTTTGGTTTAGGAATAAAAGCTTATATGTTAATAAGAGATGGAAAGCCAAAAGATGCATTTTATGATGTAGGTGCATGGGTAATTTCTCTTGTATCATTAGGAATAGTATTAGGTGGAAGTGCAATTGGATTACCAAGTATTGCTACCAAAATAGCTGTAGGTACTATGATTTTTGGTATGGTTGTTATAGTTCTAACTGGTGGTAGAGCTGAAAAGACAAAGGCTGCTCAATTAGGTCAAGGTGCTTATTCATTATATGGGATTACAGGTTATGTAGGTGACCTTGTGTCTTATACAAGACTTATGGCATTAGGACTTGCAGGTGGATCACTTGCAGGAGCTATGAACCAAATGATGGGTATGCTTCCAGAAGGAATAATAGCAATTATTTTTGCACCAGTAATATTTATATTTGGTCAGTTATTTAACTTTGCGTTATCTCTACTTGGTGCTTATGTTCACACTTGTAGATTGCAATATGTTGAATACTTTGGAAAGTTCTATGAAGGTGGAGGAAAAGCATTTACTCCATTTAAAACACAAAATAAATATATTAACTTGAAGAAAGATTAGGAGGATTTAAAGAATGGAAATTAACAGTTGGATTCAATTTTTTATGGAAAATAATGGAGGATTTATATTTGGGTGCTTAGGTATTGCTTTAGCAGTTGGTATGTCAGGTATAGGTTCAGCAAAAGGTGTTGGTATTGCAGGAGAAGCAGTTGCAGGATTATTAACTGAACAACCTGAAAAGTTTGGTAAAGCTCTTATTCTAGAATTATTACCAGGTACACAAGGTTTATATGGATTCGTTATAGGTCTTATGGCATTAGGGCAAGTTAACTTAGATACTTCATTTACAAATGGTTTATACATATTATTTGCTTGTTTACCAATGGCAATTGCAGGTTTATGGTCAGGAATTGCACAAGGTAGAGCTGCTGCAGCTTCAGTACAAATATTAGCTAAGAAGGAAGAACACAACACAAAAGGTATAGTTTTAACAGCAATGGTTGAAACATATGCACTTATTGGTTTCGTTGTATCAATTATCTTAATAACAAAGTTATAGGATTGGAGTAGTGAAGGGCTATGGCAAATATAAGTAATCTGACTTCTAAAATCCAAAAGGATGCAGAAGAAAGAAAGGAAAGTATTTTAAATGCAGCTATAGAAGAAAAAAATAAAATTCTTTCTAAAAAAGAAAATGCTGCAAAGGCAGTGGAAGCCCAAATGATAGAAAAGGCTAAAATTGAAGCTGTTACTAGAAAAGAAAGAATAATTTCTAGTGCTGAATTACAAGCAAGAAATGAAAAGCTAAAAGCTAAGCAAACTATAATTCAAGAAGTATTTGATAAAAGTGTAGATGAGTTATGTAAGCTTGATAATAATTCATATAAAAAATTTATTTTAGACAGTATTCTATCACTTAATATTGATGGAGATGAAACATTAATAATTAATGATGCTTTAAGAAATTTAGTTGATGCTTCATTATTAGAAGAAATAAATAAGGGATTAACTGCAAAAGGATTAAAAGGTGAAATATCCTTATCAAATGAAACAGCTAATTTTAAAGGTGGTTTCATATTAGAAAAGAATGGAATTGAAATAAATAACACCTTTGAAGCGTTAGTTAGCTCTTTAAAGGAAGAGTTAGAGTTTGAAGTGGCAAAAGAGTTATTTAATTAAGGAGGTTAATAAATGGATGCAATTCAATTTGCTCAAGTTGTTCCAAGACTTAGAGTATTAGAGACCAGACTCCTTGATAAGGCTAAATTAGACAGAATGATTGATTCAAATTCTGCTGATGATGCTATTAAAGTGTTGCAGGAAACAGAATATGCCAATGTTATGTCTTCTGTTAAGAGGGCTGAAGATTATGAAAATATGCTAAGTGCAGAGCTTAAGAGAGTATATCATGAATTATATGATATGTCTCCAAGTAAAGCTTTGGTAGATATTATGAGTATAAAGTATGATTATCATAATATAAAGGTATTACTAAAAGGAATGTTTCTTAATAAGGATTTTTCAAATATGCTTATTTCAGTTGGTAAATTTGATTTAAATAAACTAAAAGCAAGTATTGAAAATAATGATTATTCAGAGTTAAGCAATACTATGAAATTAGCTGTAGAAGAAACTATTAATGAGTTTAATATAAAGAAAGATCCTCAATTAATTGATATTATTCTTGATAAATACATGTTTGAAGAGCTAAAGGATATTGCAAAAAAAGTAAATGATAACTTTATTAATAAATATATAAAGGCTCTAATAGATTTAACTAATGTTAAAACATTACTTAGAGTCAAGAAACAAAATAAAGGTAGAGAATTTTTACTTAGTGTTGTAATTCATGGCGGTTCAATTGATAAAGAAGTTTTAGTATCATTGTTAACTGATACAATAGAAAATATCCCAGGAAAACTTGGATATACTGATTATGCAGAAATATTAAAAGCTGGAGTAGAGGATTATTCAGTTAGTAATTCAGCAGGATTACTTGAAAAATTAATTGATAACTACATTATGAATATGATGAAGGATGCAAAAATGATTCCTTTTGGTGTAGAACCAATATTAGCGTATATTTATGCAAAAGAAACAGAAATTAAAGTAATAAGAATCATAATGGTTGGCAAGCTTAATAATATTACTTCGGAAGTAATTAGAGAAAGGCTGCGTGATATTTATGTATAAGAAAATAGGTGTAGTTGGAGATAAAGATTCAGTTTTAGCTTTTAAAGCTCTTGGAATAGATGTATTTCCAGTTGTTGAAGCTGATGAAGCAAGGAAAACTATAGATAGATTAGCAACAAATGATTACGCAGTAATATTTGTAACTGAACAAGTTGCAAAAGACATTGAAGAGACTATTGAAAGATACAATAGAGTGACACTTCCAGCTGTAATATTAATTCCAAGCAATCAAGGATCTTTAAATATAGGTATACAAAGAATTAGTGATAATGTAGAAAAAGCAGTAGGCGTTAATATTTTATAGGAAGGAAGGTTGGTAAGGTGAAGACCGGAAAGATAATTAAAGTATCTGGACCTTTAGTAGTAGCTGAAGGTATGGATGAAGCTAATATATTTGACGTATGTAAAGTTGGAGAAAAAGGTCTTATCGGAGAAATCATCGAAATGAGAGGTGATAAGGCTTCAATTCAGGTTTATGAAGAAACATCAGGAATAGGACCTGGGGATCCAGTTGTTACAACTGGAGAACCTTTAAGTGTAGAACTTGGTCCAGGATTAATAGAGTCAATGTTTGATGGAATACAAAGACCTCTAGATGCATTTATGGAGGCTGCAAAGTCACCATTCTTAACAAAGGGTATATCTGTACCATCATTAAACAGAGAAAAGGTATGGCATTTTGACAGCGTTGCAAAGGCTGGAGATGTAGTTGACGCTGGAGACGTATTAGGAACAGTTAAAGAAACAAGCGTTGTTACTCAAAAAATTATGGTACCATATGGGGTTAAGGGTAAGATAAAATCAATTAACTCTGGTGACTATAAAGTAACAGATGTAGTTTGTGTAATAGAAACTGAAAATGGTGACAAGGAAGTATCATTAATGCAAAAATGGCCTGTAAGAAAAGGAAGACCATATGCATCAAAATTAAATCCTAAGGCACCTATGACAACAGGTCAAAGAGTTATAGATACTTTCTTCCCAGTTGCAAAAGGTGGAGCAGCTGCAGTACCAGGACCATTTGGAGCTGGTAAAACAGTAGTTCAACACCAAATAGCTAAATGGGGAGATGCTGAAATAGTTGTTTACGTTGGATGTGGTGAACGTGGAAACGAAATGACAGACGTTTTAAATGAATTCCCAGAATTAGTTGACCCTAAAACTGGTGAATCATTAATGAAAAGGACTGTTCTTATAGCAAACACTTCTAACATGCCAGTTGCAGCTAGAGAAGCTTCTATATATACAGGAATTACAATAGCTGAGTACTTTAGAGATATGGGATATTCAGTATCAATAATGGCAGATTCAACATCAAGATGGGCAGAAGCTTTAAGAGAAATGTCTGGTAGACTTGAAGAAATGCCAGGTGATGAAGGATACCCTGCATACTTAGGATCAAGACTTGCTGATTATTATGAAAGAGCTGGTAAAGTTGTTTGTTTAGGTAATGATAAAAGAGAAGGTGCAATTACAGCAATAGGTGCCGTATCACCTCCAGGAGGAGATATTTCAGAACCAGTAACACAATCAACTCTTAGAATAGTTAAAGTTTTCTGGGGATTAGATGCACAGCTTGCATACCAAAGACATTTCCCATCAATTAACTGGCTAAATTCATATTCATTATATGAAGATAGTATTGATGCATGGATGGATGAAAATGTTTCTTCAGATTGGTCTAAGTTAAGACAACAAGCTATGTCATTACTTCAAGATGAAGCATCACTTCAAGAAATTGTTAGACTTGTAGGTATTGATGCCTTATCTGAAAAAGATAGATTAAAATTAGAAGTTGCTAAGTCAATTAGAGAAGACTATTTACAACAAAATGGTTTCCATGAAATTGATACATATACTTCACTTGATAAGCAATATAAAATGTTAAAGCTTATACTACAATTTAAAGAAGAAGCTGAAAGAGCATTAGAAGCAGGAGTATATTTAGATAAAATATTAGAACTTGATGAAATAAGAGATAGAATAGCAAGAAGTAAGTATACTCATGAAGATGATTTAGATAAAATCGATGCAGTAAGTGCTGACTTAAAAGCTGAGATTGATAAATTAATCAGCGAGGGAGGTATACTAGATGCTTAAGGAATATAAAACAGTTACAGAAGTAGTTGGACCTTTAATGGTTGTTGATGGTGTTGAAGGTGTTAAGTACGACGAACTTGTTGAAATAGAATTACAAACAGGTGAAAAAAGAAGAGGTAAGGTTCTTGAAATTAATGGATCAAAAGCCATGGTTCAAATTTTCGAAGGATCTACTGGTATTAACTTAAAAGGAACAAAGGCAAAGTTCCTTGGAAGACCACTAGAAATTGGTGTATCTGAAGATATGCTTGGAAGAGTATTTGATGGAATGGGTAGACCAAATGATAATGGACCTCAAATAATACCAGAAGAAAGAAGAGATATAAATGGTGAAGCTATAAACCCTATGGCTAGAGATTATCCATCAGAATTTATTCAAACAGGAATTTCAGCTATAGATGGATTAAATACATTAGTTAGAGGACAAAAGCTACCAGTATTCTCTGCATCAGGATTACCTCATGCACAATTAGCTGCTCAAATAGCAAGACAAGCGAAAGTATTAAATAATGATTCTAAATTCGCTATTGTATTTGCAGCTATAGGTATAACTTTTGAAGAAGCACAATTCTTCGTAGATGAATTTAAATCTACAGGTGCTATAGATAGATCAGTTTTATTTATGAATTTAGCATCAGACCCAGCTATTGAAAGAATAGCTACACCAAGAATGGCATTAACTACTGCTGAATATTTAGCTTATGAAAAAGGAATGCAAGTTCTTGTAATTATGACAGACATTACAAACTATGCAGAAGCATTAAGAGAAATTTCTGCTGCAAGAAAAGAGGTTCCAGGTAGAAGAGGATATCCTGGTTATCTATATACTGACCTTTCTACATTATATGAAAGAGCAGGAAGATTAAGAGGAAAAGAGGGTTCCATTACTCAAATACCAATACTTACAATGCCTGAAGAAGATAAAACTCACCCAATTCCAGACTTAACTGGATATATTACAGAGGGACAAATAATTCTTTCAAGAGAATTATATAAAAAGGGAATTACTCCTCCAATAGATGTTTTACCTTCATTATCAAGACTTAAGGATAAAGGTATTGGAAAAGGAAAGACAAGAGAAGATCATGCAGATACTATGAACCAATTATTCTCAGCATATGCTCAAGGTAAGCAAGCAAAAGAATTATCAGCAATTTTAGGAGAATCAGCATTATCTGAAACAGATAAAAAGCTTGCTAAGTTTGCAGAAGCTTTTGAAGAAGAATATGTTTCTCAAGGCTTTAATACAAACAGAACAGTTGAAGAAACTCTTGATCTTGGATGGAAGTTATTAAAGATGCTTCCTAGAACTGAGCTTAAGAGAATTAGAGATGAATACCTTGAAAAATATATGCCAAGAGAGGAAGAGTAGTATATGGCAAAGTTAAATGTCAATCCTACTAGAATGGAACTCACTAAACTAAAGAAAAGATTACAAACTTCATCAAGAAGTCATAAGTTATTAAAAGATAAACAAGATGAATTAATGAGACAGTTTATTAACTTGGTTAAATATAATAATGTTTTAAGAAAAGAAGTTGAAGAGCAATTAGAAGGATCTCTAAAAGACTTTGTTATGGCTAGAGCTGTAATGAGTTCTGAATTCTTAGAAGAAGCTATTGCATTCCCTAAGGAAAAGATATCTGTTGAAGTAGGAGAAAAGAACGTAATGAGCGTTTCAGTACCTGTAATGAACTTTAAGAGAGAACTTGAAGGGGATGAAGGAAGTATATTTCCATATGGATTTGCTAATACTTCATCAGAACTAGATGATGCAATTCTTAAATTATATAATATATTACCTAAGTTATTAGAACTTGCTGAAGTAGAAAAATCTTGTCAGCTTATGGCAGATGAAATTGAGAAAACAAGAAGAAGAGTTAATGCTCTTGAATATATGACAATTCCTCAACTTCAAGAGACTATTAAATATATTCGTATGAAATTAGATGAAAATGAAAGATCTGCTACAACTAGACTTATGAAAGTTAAGAGCATGATTGAACAAAGAGGCTAATATTTTTGAGAGAAGCTTTAAATTTAAGGCTTCTCTTTTCTTATGAATAATTATTAATAAATTTGTAATTGTCATTACATTATTGTAATAGTATAATTTAATAGACGTTTTATTAGGATTAAGGAGAAAGTATTATAATGAACTATATTATAGGAGCCATTTGTCCATTTATTTTGGTAGCATTAATTATGCCTTTAATAATGAAAGTGGCTAATAAAGTTGGTTTTACTGACAAACCAACAAAAAGAAAAAAACATGGAAGGGAAGTACCGCTTTGTGGCGGCATAGGAATATACATTGGATTTTTTATCTTTTATTTTTTATTGGTAAAAGATACTACAGTACAGAAAGATTTAATATTTATAGGCGGAACATTAATACTATTAATAGGTTTAATAGATGATTATTTTAAAACTATAGGAAAAGAGTTTCCTATTTTCCCAAGATTAGTTGTTCAATTATTTTCAGCTGTTTTAGTTTATAAAGCAGGAGTTGTTTTTGGAGGATTTACCAATCCCTTAAATGGAGAGTATGTTGTATTACCAGCACTTATACAGTTTATAGTAACAATAGTATGGATATTTGGAGTTACTACTGTAATTAATTGGTCTGATGGAATGGATGGGTTAGCAGGAGGGATATCAATTGTATCTTCTCTTACTTTCTTTATAACAGCAATAATACTAAAACAGGATATTTCAGCAATAAATTCTATTATTTTGTCAGCAACTATAGGAGGATTTCTTATATATAATAAATATCCTGCTAAGGTATTTATGGGAGATTCAGGTGCAAATCTAATTGGTTACATATTAAGTATTATAGCTATTGATGGGGCATTTAAACAAGCTACAGTATTTAGTTTGTTTATACCAATATTAGCTTTAGCAGTGCCCATTTTTGATAATATATTTGTAATACTAAAAAGATTTAGTGAAGGAAAGCCTGTCTATCAAGCAGATAGAAGTCAAATGCATTATAGATTAGAAGAAAAAGGGCTTACACCTCCACAAATAGTTAGATATATTGTAGGAATTAGTATAATATTTAGTGCATTGGCAATAATAGGATTACTTATAAAGCATTAACTTTACAAATTAGTATATGTAATATATAATTTATTTAGCAATACTTATCGCGAGAGGTGGAGGGACGGGCCCGTTGAAACCCAGCAACCCATATGAATTTCATTTCATATATGGTGCTAAATCCTGCAGCATGGCTGAAAGATAAGGGAGTTTTTAAGGATATTAATTTTATGCCTAAAGGATTTTCCCTTTAGGCATTTTCTAATAAGGGGGCATAATTAAGAATGAAAATAAAAGAGTTATTTCAAAACAAAAAGTTAGTATATTCTTTTGAAATATTTCCACCAAAAACAACATCATCTGTAGACACAATTTATAAGACTTTAGATGAACTTAAAGGATCAAATCCTGATTACATAAGTGTTACTTTTGGAGCAGGTGGAAGTATGAAGGATAATAAAACAATAGAATTATCTTCATTAGTAAAGAATAAATATAATATAGAAGCTGTGGCTCATTTAACTTGTATAAGTTCTAGTAAAGAAGAAATAGAGTATTATCTAAAGGAGCTTAAAAGAAATAATATAGAGAATATACTAGCTTTAAGAGGAGATATCCCTGTTAATGGTATTGCCTCTGGAGAGCTAAAGTATGCTAATGAGCTTATTAGCTTTATAAATAAAAAAGGAGATTATAATATTGCAGCTGCCTGTTATCCGGAAGGACATACAGAAAGTAAGTCTATTGAACTTGAAATAGATAACATGAAAAGGAAAGAAGAAGCAGGAGCAAGTTATTTTATATCTCAATTATTTTTTGATAATAACTTATATTATGAATTTTTAGATAAAGTTAATAAGGGGAATATAAAAGCTCCTATAGAAGCTGGGATAATGCCAGTAACAAATAAAAAACAAATTGAAAGAATGGTAGCATTAAGTGGAGCTAAACTTCCAGATAAATTTAAAAGAATCATGGAGAAGTATGAACATGATCCTGAAGCTTTAAGGGATGCAGGTATTGCGTATGCTGTTGAGCAAATAGTTGATTTAGTATCAACTGGAGTAGATGGAATTCATCTTTATGTAATGAATAATCCATACTTAGCCAAAAAAATAAGCAGCAGCATTGAGAGTATTATTAATACAATTAATAAGTAGGAGGAATTAGCATGGAAAAAGTAGAAAGTTTTGAATTAGATCATAGAAAAGTAAAGGCACCTTATATAAGAAAATGTTGTGTATTAAATGGAACAGTAGGAGATAAAGTTACTAAATTCGATATTAGATTTTTACAACCTAATAAAGAAGCTTTTGGAACAGCAGCAATGCATGGACTTGAACATATTTTAGCTCACGAGTTAAGAAATTACTTAGATGGAATAATAGATTTTTCACCAATGGGTTGTAGAACTGGTTTTTATTTAAGTATTTTTGGCGATGTTGAACCAAAATTAATAAAAGAAGCAGTGGAAAAATCATTAGAAAATGTATTAAAAGCTACAGAAATACCAGCAGCTAATGAAATACAATGCGGTAACTACAGAGATTTATCTCTTTTTGGTGCTAAAGAATATGCAAAAGAAGCATTAAGTAGAGGTTTTTCATTAAATATTTATGGTGAATAATTATTTCTTAATTGTTAGGTCAGGCTTTCTATGAAAGGAAAATTCATAGGAGGCCTTTTATTATGAATATTATTCACTTTATCTCCAAATCATCTTTTGGTTGATAGTGATAAAATAAACGTATATAATTTAAAGAAGTATTATATGTTTGAGGTACAATATGGATAAAGAATTATTATATGAAAGAGAAGTATTAAAAGAGAAAAAGTCATTAATAAAACAGGAACTGAATATAAAGAAGACTAATATTAAAGATATAGATAGTAAGGTTAAAGCTCTTAGTAAGGAAGCAAAAGGTAGTTATAGTGAAGAAAAAGAAACTGCTGAAAAAATTTATAATGTTTTATCTAGAGATATAGATATTTTTGAAGAAGCTTTAAAAGAGCCTTATTTCGGACGAGTAGATTTTAGAGAATATAGAGGAATGGGCGAAAAAATTTACATTGGGAAAAAAGGAATAAACAATAGTGAAACTGGAGAAGAAATTGTAGTAGACTGGAGAGCACCTGTGGCTGACTTATATTACAGTGGAACAGGTGGAGAAGCTTATTATAAAGCACCTTCTGGAATAATAGAAGGAAAATTAGAATTAAAAAGAAAATTCTTATTTAATGATGGCGAAATTACAAAATATTTTGATGAGGGAATAAATGAGCTAATTATTAATGGTGAAGAAGGGCAAGGCTTAGTAGATGAATTTCTTAGAATTAATCTAGAAGAAAGTAGAGGAAAGAAATTAAAAGAAGTTGTAGCTACTATCCAAAAAGAACAAAATGAAATAATTAGGTGGCCTAAAAATTTACCTATTATAGTCCAAGGTTCGGCTGGATCTGGAAAAACCACTGTTGCACTACATAGACTAGCTTACTTAATTTATAGATATAGAGAAACTATGAAAGGTGAAGAAATCTTAGTTTTAGCTCCCAATACACTTTTTTTAGATTATATTTCAGAAATATTACCAAGTTTAGGTGCTCAAGAAATAAATCAAAATACTTTTGAAAATTTGATTTTATCAAAGCTAAAAATAAAAGGTAAAATTTATAATAAAGATGAAAAAATACAAAGAATAATGGAAGAAAAAGATGAAATAACTAAAAAACTTATTATTAATAGCAGTAAAATTAGAGGATCATTAGCTTTTAAGACCATTATTGATAGATATATTAGTATAATTGAAGGCAGTGCCTTAGATATAAATGATATTTTAGTTCATGATGAAATATTATTTAATAGAAAAGAAATAACAAGGCTATATTTAAGGGATATGAAATGTTATCCAATAAATAAAAGAAAAGATGAAATTAAAAGATATTTAAATTTAAAGATAAAAGAAAATTTAGAACAAATTTTTATGAGAATTGATGCTATTTATGATAAAAGGATAATGGAAGTAAAAAAAGAACTTGAGGATTCAGAAATAAGAAGAAAAAAATTAATAGAAATTTATGATGAAAGAGACAATAAGAAAAAGGAAATTAAGAATGATTGTAAGAAATCTTTTAATGAGTATTTTAAAAATTGGAGAGGAATAAATTCAAAAGATATTCTTTATAATTTCTATAATGATGATGAATTGTTCAGCATAGCTACTGATAATAAAGTGCCTGAAGTATTAGCTAAATTCATGAAAGAAGAATTCAATAATAATTATAATAATGGAATTATTGATGAAGATGATTTACCAGCTTTAGCATATATAAGAATACTTCTTGAAGGCATTGAAGAAAAAGAAAAATTTCAACATATTGTTGTAGATGAAGCACAAGATTATAGTTTATTTCAAGTTTATATAGTCAACTCCTTTGTTAAAGGAAATTCATTAACTTTAGTAGGAGATTTAGCACAAGGAATATATTATTATAAAGGAATTAAAACTTGGGAAGACATAGTAAGAGATTTATTTTCTAATAATGCCACATATGTACAATTAACTCAAAGTTATAGATCTACAGTTGAAATAATTGATTTTGCATCTAAAACATTAGAATTACAAAATCTTGGACTTAAAAATGCACTTCCAGTATTAAGGCATGGTAAAAAGCCAGAAATAATTAAAATTAATAAAGATTCAGAATATGCTAAAGAAATTGACAAAATTATTGAATTTACAAAGGACCAAGGTAAAAATAGCGTAGCATTAATTACAAAAGATGTAGAGGATGCTGTAAAACTAAATAAGATACTAAAAAAAGAAAGCAAATATAAATTTGAATTAATAAATGGAAAAGAAAAAGTTATTAAACAAGAACTAATAATAATTCCTTCATATTTAACAAAAGGATTGGAATTTGATTGTACAGTAATTATTAATCCAAGTGATGAAAAATATAAAACTAATTTATTTGAAGAAAGATTGCTTTATGTTACTTTAACAAGAGCATTACATTTTGAATTTGTATTAATAAAAGATAAAATTAGTGAATTAATAAATTGATATATTATAAAAGATATTGTAAAATAACTTGAAAGCGAGGGATTAAGAATGGAAGATAAACAAATAATGTCTTTTAAAGATGAAGATGGTAACAAAGTAGACTTTGAAGCAGTAGCAAGAATATTTTTGGAAAAACAGGAGTATCTTTTATTATCTCCTTTAGAAGAAAAAGACAGTGATAATGTTTTTGCCTTTAGAATAGATGTTAAAGATGGTAAAGAAGAATATAACTTAGTAGAAGATGATAAAGAATTCCAAGAAATAAAGAAAGAATATAAAAAGTTATTGTACTAGGAGGAAAAAGATGGATTCAGAGAAGCTTATTGAATTATTAGAGGAAAACGGACTTTCAGAAGTTGAGGTAAAATCACATAATAGCAAATATGTTTCTATAGAATTTTCTTATGAATATGATTACGAAGAAACTAGTGCAGCTAGAGAGTATGCTAATGAAGAAAGTGATTTTGAAGAAGATAGTAGAGAATGGACTGAGGATTGGTATTCAGTATATTTAGATGATATAGTAAATGATAATGTTCAAGAAATAATTGAAGAAATTTGTGAGGAATTGGATATTGAAGCAGAATTTAAGAAGATAGAAGAAGAGTCTCAAATTGGTGATGTTTACAAAGGAATTATTGTGTTCTGCTATGATTCAACAGAAATCGACATGGAAAGTTTATTATCAGAATATTAGGATTGTTTTTAATTATTGCAAAAATAAATAAATATGATATAATATAATCATAATAAAAGTCCTGAGATGTGCGTGAAGCTTATCATGTTCAACCTACATTATATATACGGGATTTGCGACAATTTCTATGGCTGTCGGGCTTTATTTACTAGAAGAAGACAAAAGTAGAATGAGCTTAACCCACCTGCGAGACGCAGGTATGAATATATAGGCAAACGGCATGTTGGGAAGTAATTACAAACAATTAAACACCTCTATGAGGTGTTTTTTTTTTGAGGTGTTTTCTTTTCATATAAAAATAAAATATATACAAAATATTAAAATTTTATGAATAAAATATTGGAAATATGTATATTTTGTGTTAAAATTAATTAAAGATATATTTTTTTATATCGAATGTAAAAGTATACAAAGAATATTTTTTTATTAAAAGGGGGACAAAATGAAAGGGAAGAACAAAATCTTAATTAGTATTTTATTATGTGTTTTAGTACTTTTCACATCTGTTGGAGTAGCATTAGCTTCTACTGTAAATTCTTTTGCTAGTACTAACAATAGTATTAAAATTCATTATAAAAGTACTAAATGGAAAAATCCAAACATTTATTACTGGAATTCATTACCTGAAAACATTGAAGTAAGCTGGCCAGGAAAGCAAATGACAGCTGAAGACAATGATTGGTATGTTTATGAATTCAAAAACAAAGACAAAATTAATTTTCTTTTCAACAAAGATGGTGAACAAACTGATGACTTAACAAGAAATGCAGGTGAATGGTGGTATAAAGATGGTAAATGGTATGATTATAATCCAGAAACTGTAGACAATAAAAGAACAGATTTTAGAGATGAAACTATTTACTTCGTTATTCCAACAAGATTCTATGATGGAGATCCAAGTAACAATAAACATTGCTGGGATGATGCAAAAGCAGGAAATGGTGACAATGATCCAGCTTGGAGAGGTGACTTTAAAGGTTTAATACAAAAGCTTGATTATATTAAAGCTTTAGGTTTCTCAGCTATATGGATAACACCACCAGTAAAAAATATGAGTTACTATGATTATCATGGATATCATGCAATTAACTTTAATGAAATTGATCCTAGATACTTATCAGATCAAGTTGATTATCAAGATTTAATAAATGCATGTCATGAAAAAGGAATCAAAATTATTCAAGATATCGTTTTAAATCATACTTCTAATAATGGTGAAGAAAACTTAATGCCATTAGTAACAAAAACAGATTATAATAATGATATTCCTGAAAATGCAAAGAGAATGTCAAATAGTATTTTACCAACAAATTATGATTCTTTAAGTGCAGGATTAAAACATGACGAAAGATATAAAGCTATGAAGAAAACTGATCCAGAGAATATATATCACCATCAAGATGGTATAGATTATGAAGGATTTACTGCTACAACTGGACAATTTGCTGATGACTGTGTGGATTTAAATACTGAAAATCCAAAGGTTTATAATTACTTAATAGATGTATATAACAAGTACATTGACATGGGAGTAGATGCATTTAGAATTGATACTGTAAAACATATTTCAAGACTTACATTTAATAAAACTTTCATTCCAGCATTTAAACAAAGAGGTGGAGAAAACTTCTATATGTTTGGAGAATGTGCTGCAAGAGTACATGAAGTATGGAATAAAGGAGTACCACCAGTATCATCTCAATTCTATACTTGGAAGGAAAGTAAATCATATCCTTGGTCAGATACTGATCCAACATCAAATTGTGCAAGTACTGAAATGCAATATAAGGATAACACTGATCCTAACACACAACCTATTTCAAATAATGCATTTTTAAATGGTAATGATTATCACACTCCTGATTATAGTATGAAGTCAGGATTAGATATGATAGACTTTACAATGCACTGGAATTTTGATAACGCATCAAATGCTTTCAATGCTGCTAAAAATGAAGATAAATTTTATAATGATTCAACTTGGAATGTAACTTATGTTGATTCTCACGATTACGGTCCAAATAGTGATAATAGATACAATGAAGGAACAGAAGCTTGGGCTGAAAACTTAAATTTAATGTTTACATTTAGAGGAATTCCATGTTTATATTATGGATCAGAAATTGAATTTAAAAAAGGTGTAAAAATAGATTATGGTTCAACTGCACCTTTAGAAAATACAGGAAGAGCATACTTTGGTGATAACATTGAAGGTAGTGTTACTGTAACTGATTATGCTAAATATAGTAATGCTACTGGTACAATGGCATCTACATTAAGCTCACCTTTAGCAAAACATATTCAAAGACTTAACTTAATAAGAAGAGCTGTCCCAGCATTAAGAAAAGGACAATACTCTACTGAAGGTGTTTCTGGAAATATGGCATTTAAGAGACGTTATGTAAATAAAGAAGACAATATAGATAGCTTTGTATGTGTAGCTATTACAAATGCAGCTACATTTACAGGTATACCAAGCGGAACTTATGTTGACGCTGTAACTGGTGATACTAAACAAGTTAATGGAACATTATCAATTCCTGCATCAGGAAAAGGTAATATGAGAGTTTACGTTCTTCAAAATAGTAGTACAACTACAGGAAAAATTGGAGAAGCAGGAACTTACTTAAAATAATATAGATAAAAAGATGGAGCTGTCGCTTAAAGATAAAAATCTGTAAGCGGCAGCTCTTCATTTAGTTACTTAATAAATTTTATTTTTCTAACTATTGAAAGAGCTAAGAGAGAAAAGATGAGGTAGTAGAGAAGAACTAAGAGAGTTGGATAGAAATTCTATGCTGACAACTTTTCATAAACAAATCTTTGTTGCTTTCTATTATTTTTGGCTTTCAGATATTTTTGATAAAGAACTATATGTTTGTCCAAATTCTGAGATAATGCAACAATAATAATGTTAGTTGGGGATAAAAACAATAATAGTAAATTTATTATTCTTTTTCTGCTAACAATTTTCTTTTTTATCATTTTATATTTCATTTAATTTCACCTCAATAACCATAAATATACATTAATATATAATTATTCTAATATATACCAAATAAAAAGTAAAAGAAAATCGTTTTACATTAACAGACAATAATTACTATAATTTAAAAATTTTTGACACTTAATTTTATTTATTTCTCATATAAACATGGTTGATATTAGAAAGTTTTATGGGTAAAATAATTGTAAAGACAAATTAAGGAGAATTAAAATGGATATAGAAAAAATGAAAATAGAAGAAGTAATAAATAAAATTAATTTTTTATATAAAAAGTCTAAAGAAGAAGGGTTAAATGAAGAAGAAAAAATTCTTCAAGGAAAACTTAGGCAAAGATATATTGATAATGTAAAAAGAAATTTTAAAGCTCAGCTAGACACAATAGGACCTAGGAGAAAATAAGGGGGCATATTAATGGCAGTAACAGTTGGAAGTTTAATAAAGGACTTTGATTTAGAAACTTTAGTAGAAGGAAATACAGACATAGAGATAACGGTAAATGATATAAATAGACCTGGTCTTCAACTTGCAGGTTTTTATAATTATTTTACTCCTGAAAGAATTCAAGTTATTGGGAAGGCAGAGCTTAGTTTTTTAGATGATATGCAAATAGAACTAAGAAAAAAAAGAATAAATAAATATTTATCTTTTGATATAAACTGCATAATTATAGCAAGAGGACTTTCAGTACATGAAGAATTTATAGAAGCAGCAAAAAAAAGAGGAATATTATTATTAAGAAGTAAGCTTGTAACTACTAAGCTTATAAGTAAACTTACTATTTATTTAGCATCTAAATTAGCACCAGAAACAAGATTACATGGAGTTTTAGTAGATGTTTATGGTATTGGAATATTAATTACTGGAGAAAGTGGAATTGGGAAAAGCGAAACTGCTTTAGAGTTAATTAAAAGAGGTCATAGATTAGTTACTGATGATGCAGTTGATATTAAAGAAATTGATGGAGACTTAATTGGTACATCGCCTAAAATTACAATTGGTATGCTTGAAGTTAGAGGTATTGGAATTATAGATGTTTCAGCTTTATATGGATTAAGCTCCGTTCTTCAAGAAAAAGAAATTACTTTTGTAATGCATTTTGAACACTGGAAAGATGATAATGATTACGATAGACTTGGAATAAACGATGAATATATGGAGATTTTAGGTGTAAATGTTCGAAAATTAACTGTACCAGTAAGACCAGGTCGTAATATTGCAGTTTTAGTTGAAGCAGCTGCTGCTAACTATAGATATTCCTTAATGTCAAATGTTTCACCAATCGATATAATAGGAAGTAGAATAGATGCTGTAAGCGATGAGGATAAGTAATTTTTATAAGGAGGGTTATTTATGGAAAAAAAGAATAAAAATGCATGGAATAAATATGATAAAAAAGGTATAGATGAAATTTTTAAGTTTAATGAAGGTTATAAGAAATTTATTTCAGGTTGTAAAACAGAAAGAGAATGCGTTAAGGAAACTATTAGAATTGCAAAAGAAAATGGTTATAAGGATTTAGATAAAATCATTAAAGAAGGAAAAAAGTTAAAGCCAGGAGATAAAGTTTATGCAAGCAATATGGATAAAGGTATTGCATTATTTTTAATAGGTGAAAAGCCAATGGAAGAGGGACTTAAAATATTAGGTGCCCACATTGATTCTCCAAGGCTTGATTTAAAACAAAATCCTCTGTATGAAGATACAGAACTTGCTTTATTAGATACTCATTATTATGGTGGAATAAAAAAATATCAATGGGTAACATTACCTCTTGCTATTCATGGAGTTGTTGTTAAAAAAGATGGATCTAAAGTTGATATAGTAATTGGTGAAGATGAAAATGACCCTGTTGTTGGAGTATCTGATTTGCTTGTTCACCTTTCGCAAACACAGCTTGAAAAGAAAGGTAATAAAGTTGTTGAAGGTGAAGATTTAAATGTATTAGTAGGTAGTATGCCAATAAAAGGCGAAAAGAAAGAGGCTGTTAAAGCTAATATACTTAAATTATTAAAGGATAAATATAAAATTGAAGAAGAGGACTTTTTATCAGCAGAAATAGAAATAGTTCCTGCAGGTAAAGCTAGAGATTATGGAATAGATAGAAGTATGGTTATGGGCTATGGTCAAGATGATAGAGTATGTTCATATTCTTCATTAATGGCAATGCTTGAAGTTAAAAAAATAGACAAAACAGCTGTTTGTTTATTAGTTGATAAAGAGGAAATTGGAAGTGTGGGTGCTACTGGAATGGAATCTAGGTTTTTTGAGAATACTGTAGCAGAAGTGATGGATAGGCTTGGGGAATATTCAGAACTTAAATTAAGAAGGGCACTTAAAAATTCCAAAATGCTTTCTTCAGATGTAAGTGCTGCTTTTGATCCTAATTATCCATCAGTAATGGAAAAAAATAATGCTGCTTACTTTGGTAATGGAATGGTATTTAATAAATATACTGGTGCTAGAGGTAAATCAGGATGTAATGATGCCAACGCAGAATATATGGCAGAATTAAGAAATATAATGGAAAAACATGATGTAACTTACCAAACAGCAGAATTAGGAAAGGTAGATCAAGGTGGTGGAGGCACTATTGCTTATATTTTAGCTTCATATAATATGCAAGTTATTGATTGTGGAGTTGCTCTTCATAATATGCATGCACCATGGGAAGTATCAAGTAAAGTTGATGTATATGAAACAATGAAAGGTTATTACGCATTTTTAGTTGAAGCATAACATAAATATTAGATAGAGCTGTTGCTTTAAAGGAAAAAATTTAAGCAGCAGTTTTATCTTTTTTTATTTCAAATTTTACAGTTGAAATTTTTGTATAAACAATGTATGCTAAACAATGTATAAGGTTGATTTATATCATTAATAGGGAATATGGTTAAAATCCATAACAGCCCCCGCTACTGTAAAAGTGTTTATATCTTTTAGCCACTGGAGATAATATCTCTGGGAAGGGTAGATATATTATAACTTTAAGTCAGGAGACCTGCCTTATATAATAAATTTGTTTATCTCGGAGGGAGATAAAAAGGAGGATATCAATGAAAAAACAAATCACTAAATTGCTGACAGTATTACTTGTAATTTTTATGTCAGCATCTTTTACAACTATTTTTGCAAATGCAGCAACAATAGAAGAAAGCAATGAGGCAGTTAATAAAGGAGTAGAGTATACAATAAATAATTTACCTACACCTGCCTATGGTTCAGAATGGCAAATCTTAGCTTTATCAAGAAGCAATAAAACAGTACCAAATGGTTATTATGATACTTATTACAATAGTGTTCAGCTAAAGGTAGCAGAAGAAATGGTAAAGGCTGAGCCATTTACTTATGTAACTGAAGTAGAAAAGTTAATTTTAATATTAAATGCAATTGGTAAAGATCCAACAAATGTAGGTGGATATAATTTAGTTGATTATATTTGGAGTAAAGTGAATATTGAAGCACAAGGAATTAATGCATTAGTATATGGATTACTTGCTTTAGACAGTAAAAATTATGATGAGCCTACAGGAGCAGTAAATACAAGAAATTCATTAATTAATAAAATACTTGCACTTAAAACTTCAGATGGTGGATTTTCTTATGGGGGAGGACCTGCTGAGCAAGATATGACAGGAATGGTACTTCAAGCTTTGGCAAAATATAAAGATAGAACTGATGTAGAAACAGTAATTAATGGAGCATTAGCTCTTATTAGTTCACAGCAAAGAGCAGATGGTGGATTTGATAATGATTGGGGAGATAACCCATATGGTGCAGCACAAATGGCATTAGCTTTATTAGCATTAGAATTAGATCCAACTGATCCAGCTAATGGATTTGTAAAATCAAGTGGAGATATTATTTCATATTTATTTTCACTACAGACTGCTGATGGTGGATTTGGAGTAGGTGGAGTTACAGACACATTTTTAACACCTCAAGCTTTTTATACAATGGTTGCATATAACAGATATTTAAATGGTAAATCATTTTTATTTGATATGACAGATGTATTAAATGAAACTGATTATAATAAAATTGTAGCTGAAATAAATTCAGGTATAGTTGATATAAGTAATTTAGATAAAATTACTTTAGATAATAAAGATAAAATAAAAGGGCTTATGCTTAAGTATAATAGTTTAACAGATTCATATAAAGCACAGGTTATAGACTTTTTTAAGTTAGAAGAAGCTAATAATAAAATTATAGAACTAGAAAAAATCATTAATGATATTAACAATGATATTTGGAATAAAATTAATCCATCTAAAATTACTATTAATGATAAAGAAGCAGTATTAGATTTAATAAAAAGATATGAAGCTTTATCTGATGAAGATAAAAAATATGTGGTTGGTTATGAGGATGTATTACAAGCAAAAGAAATAATAGATAGTTTAGAAACAAATAATTTAAGTTCAAGTGAAATTAAAACATCTGATAATTCAAATATTATGTTATATAGTATATTGATAATTATTGCTACAGGAAGTATATATATATTAAGAAAAAAGGTGGCATAATAAATGTATAAAATTAAAAGATATTATAAAGTAATAATCTTTTTATTATGCTTAATAACAGCATTAGTATTTACTGTTAAAAGTTGCAAAATAGAAAAACCTAATGAAGTAAGTAGCAATTATGAGTTGGCAGAACAAGAAGATAATAATGAAGAAATTACTTCTGAAGATAAAAGTGATATTAATGAAGCTGATAATAAAGAAGTCACAACAGAAGACAAAACATCTTCTGCAGAAGAAAATACAAAAGTAGATAAGTCAGATTCGAAAAATAATGAAGTTACTGTTTCAGAATCAAAAGGTGAAACTACAAAAGAAGAAAAAACAGAAGCTAATGGGAATTATTGTACTCTAATTATTAATTGTAATACTATAAATAGTAACAAAAATTTATTAAAGCCAGGTAAAGAACAATATGTGCCAAGTAACGGAATAATATATTCAAATAGTAATATAAAGTTTGAAGAAGGTACAACGGCTTTTGATGTTCTATATAAAGAAACAAGATATAATAGAATTCCATTAGATTATACTAATAACGCCATTTATAATACAAATTATATTACAGGTATAAATAACATTTACGAAAAAGACTGTGGAGAAAATAGTGGATGGATTTATAAAGTAAATGGAGGAGAACCTAATTACGGATCTAGTAATTATAAAATAAAAAATGGTGATGTAATAGAATTTATATATACTTGTAGTATTGGTGATGTGAAAAGATAAAATAAAAGGAGCATACTATGAAAGAATATCATCCTATAATTAGTTTTACTTATTTTGTTTTAGTAATACTATTTTCAATGTTTTTTATGCATCCTATTTTTCTTTTTATTTCATTTTTATCATCAATAGTATATTTACTAAAATTAAAAGGGAAAAAAGGATTAAAGTTAATATTGGGATTATTTATTATAATGGTACTAATTGTATTAATTAATCCATTTATGTCCCATGAAGGCAATACAATATTACTATATATTAATGGCAGAGCCTTAACTCTTGAAGCTATAGTATATGGGGCTATGTCTTCTATAATGTTAGCTACAGTTATTATATGGTTTAGTTGCTATAATGAAATAATGACATCTGACAAATTTATATTCTTGTTTGGAAGGATAATACCAAAAACATCATTGATATTTTCAATGGTGTTAAGGTTTGTCCCAAGATTTAAAGTTCAATTAAAAAATATTACAAATGGTCAAAAAGCTATTGGAAAAAGTGTATCCAATGGAAATATAATAGATAAAGCTTTACATGGAATAAATATTATATCAGTTTTAGTAACTTGGGCATTAGAAAATGCAATAGATACAGCAGACTCTATGAAAGCAAGAGGATATGGATTAAAAGGAAGAAGTAATTTTTCTATATTTAAATTTCATAAAAGAGATTTTTTATCTTTGTGTATTTTAATTAGCCTTGGATTAATTATTATAGTTGGTACTATTAATGGGGCAAATTATATTTTATATTACCCTGTAATTTCTATGAATACTATAAATCTTTTCAGTATAATAATATATTTTGCATATTTTATATTATGTATATTCCCAATTATATTAGATGTTATGGAGTGGTATAAATGGATATAATAAAGGTAAATGATTTAGAATTTAAATATCCCTTAATGGATAATAAAGTACTTGATAAAATTAATATAAACATAAAAAAAGGTGAATTTGTTTTAATATGTGGAGAATCTGGATCAGGGAAAAGTACTCTATTAAAACACTTTAAGGCACCCTTAACCCCTCATGGTGAAAGAAAAGGTAATGTACTTTATAATAAGGTGGATATTCAAGATTTAGATTTAAGAACTGCTAGTTCTGATATTGGGTATGTTCTGCAAAATCCAGATAATCAAATTGTAACAGATAAGGTATGGCACGAATTAGCCTTTGGTCTTGAAAGTTTAGGGTATGATAACAAAACGATTAGAATTCGTGTAGCTGAAATGGCTAGTTATTTTGGTATACAGGACTGGTTTTATAAAAATGTATCTGAGCTTTCAGGAGGTCAAAAACAACTGTTAAATTTGGCATCAATTATGGCAATGAATCCAAAGGTTTTAGTCTTAGATGAACCTACATCACAACTTGATCCAATTGCAGCAGCAGAATTTCTAGATACAGTTAAAAAAATAAATGAAGATCTTGGAGTAACAATAATAATTACAGAACATAGATTAGAAGAAGTTTTTAAAATGGCTCATAAAGTAATTGTTATGGAAAAAGGTAAAATAATAGCTAATGATCTTCCAAGAAAAATATGCAGTGAGTTAAAAGATAATAATATGTTTATTGCTTTACCAACACCAGTTAAATTATACATGTCTTTTAATAATAATTTGGAATGCCCTATTACAGTAAATGAAGGAAGGCAATGGCTTAATAATTTTTTTAAAGATAGAAACATAAATGTAAATTCAATAAAAAAAGAGTATAATGTAAATGAAGAAATCATTATTGAAGCAAAAAATGTTTGGTTTAAATATGAAAAGAATGGTAAAGATATAATTAAGGATTTTAACTTAAAGGTCCATAAAGGTGAAATATATAGTATAGTTGGTGGTAATGGTACCGGTAAAACTACAGCTTTATCATTATTAAGCACAATTAATAAGCCTTATAGAGGGAAAATTTATTTAAACAATAAAGAACTTAAAAAGTATTCAGATAAAATTGCATTACTACCTCAAAATCCTGAAACTCTTTTTGTTAAGAAAACAGTAAAACTGGATTTAATGGAAGTATTAGCAGATGCTAATTTAAATGAAAAAGAAATTGAAGAAAAAATTAATGAAATAGCAAAATTAACAGATATTTCTCATTTATTTTCAATGCATCCTTATGATTTAAGTGGAGGAGAAAAGCAAAAAGTAGCATTAGCAAAAGTGTTATTATTAAAACCATCTATATTGTTACTTGATGAACCAACAAAGGGTTTGGATAATTTTTATAAATATAAACTAAGTAGTATTATAAAGAATCTTAAAGAAAAAGGTGTAACAATTATTATGGTAACACATGATGTGGAATTTGCAGCAATGGTATCAGATACTTGTGGTATGTTTTTTGATGGGAATATTATTACATATAATACACCAGAAAAGTTTTTTGGAAATAATAATTTTTATACAACAAGTGCTAATAAAATTAGTAGAGAAATATTTAATAATGCAGTTACAATTGAAGAACTTATTACATTATGTAATATGAATATATAATATAGGGGGATTTATAAAATATGAGTAGAAAAATTATTGAAACAGAAAAGGCTCCAAAGGCCATTGGACCATATTCTCAAGGTCAAATAATAGGGAATTTAGTATTTACTTCTGGTCAAATTCCAATAAATCCAGCTACAGGAGAAATGGAAAATGATATAAAGAAGGCAACAGCTCAAAGTATTGAAAATGTAAAAGCAATATTAGAAAAGGCAGGATCATCCTTAGATAAAGTTATAAAGACTACAGTTTTTATAAGTAATATGGATAACTTTGCAGAGGTAAATGAAGTATATGGTGAGTATTTTAAAGAAAATACCCCAGCAAGAAGTTGTGTTGAAGTGGCAAAGTTACCTAAAAATGCTGTAATTGAGATAGAAGCAATAGCCTTTATTTAGTTAAGAACTAAAAGTGGAGGAGAGTTTCAGAGGAGCTGAGAAATAAAAAATAGAATTTGTTGAGGTATTTTATGTTTAATGAAATTTGTATTTATGAAGCAAAATTGACAAAATTAGATGAAATTGAGGAACTAATGAAAGAAGTTGCTGAGTTTTATTTAGAACAGGATGGCGTAATAGATGTTCATTATATCAAGCGTACTCATAGGCAAAAAGATTTTATTGCAGTTAAAGAAGGCGAATTACCGATACGCTTAACAAGAAATGTTGGGAAAGTTACTTATGTTCTGTATTGGGTTTTGAAAAATGAGGAAACTCATGCTAGAGTATCAAAATTGGGAGTAGAGAAATTTTACAAACGTTGGAATCGATGTTTAACTACAATGCCTAAGATAATATTAGGCGAAAATATTGTTTAGTTTTTTCAAATTCAAATATTTTTGTAATGGTACAATTTCTCCAAAATGTATAAAACCTCTCCTGGAATTAGATGATCAATAAATTTACTAATATGATCCGAGGGAAATCTGGTGGACAATAAGAACAAAAGAAATCTGACATTCTAAATTCACAATTTTAGATTTTACATTTTTCATTTTTGTTCTTAGTCCTCTTAGTTCTCATTTTAACCACTACAGCTCCTGATTTTTTCTAAGAAATTTTCTAAATAATTATTTTCAATAAGCATGTCTCCTACAATACCATGTCTTTTATCATTTTCAAAATCACCATGACAATCAGAACCAGCACTTATAAGTAAATTGTTTTTATTAGCAAAATCAATAAGGCTTTTTTCTTGTTCCTTTGAATTTTGATAGTAAATAGCTTCTATCCCATCAAGACCTATGTTTAAAAAATCATTTAAAGATGAATTATTAATTAAAACTGGATGGGCTAAAAAAGCTAAGGCATTGAATTTATGAAGAGTTCTTATTCCTTCTTCAGGAGTGATTTTTGTGGTTTCTACATAAGCTTTACAATTCTTCCCTATAAATTTATCAAAAATTTCATCCTTAGTATAAGGGTATTTTTCAGCTATTATTTCTTGAGCAATATGAGGTCTTGCTACAACATCCTTACCTCTTTTTAATAGTTTTTCATAACTTATTTCTATATTAAAATGTTCATTTAATTTTTCAACCATTTTCTTTGCTCTAATTAATCTATTATTTTTTATATCATTTAAAAAGGCAATAAATTCTTTATTTTTATAGGAATCATCTTTAAAAAATCCAAGAATATGGATACTTTCATTATTAAAGTTTGTTGATAATTCTATGCCTGGAATAAATTTAATATCATGTAATTTGGCTTCAGTTATGGCTTCATCTAAACCTGAAATAGTATCATGATCTGTTAAAGAATAATACTTAACATTATTCTTTGCAGCAAGCTGAACCATTTCTGTTGGAGATAATAATCCATCAGAACAATTTGAATGACTATGGAAATCTGCTTTCACCATAATTTACACCTCCTTTATTAATAGTATTTTACTATAGTTAAAGTAATGACACAACTGTTATTCCTTGTTCACTTGCTTGGAAACCTATGATATAATGTAACATAATTAATTATAAGGAGGCAGTTAAAATTGCTTTTAATGTTAGATAATTATGATTCCTTTGTGTATAATCTTGTAAGATACTTTAATGAATTAGGTGAAGAAATAGAAGTATATAGAAATGATAAAATTAATTTAGATTTAATAAAAGAAAATAAATATACAGGAATTATAATATCACCAGGACCTAAAAATCCAGAAGAAGCGGGGAAATCCCTTGAAATAATTGAAAAATTTAAAGGGAAAATACCTATACTTGGAATATGTTTAGGTCATCAATGTATAGGGCATTATTTTGGTGGTAAAATAATAAAAGGAAAAGAGCCTGTACATGGAAAAGTAAGTTATGTTAAACATAACAATTCAGATATATTTTTTAATGTAAAAAATCCATTAAAGGTTACTAGATATCATTCTCTAATAATATCTAGAGATAATTTTCCAAAGGATTTAGAAATAACTTGTGAAACTGAAGATAAAGTTATTATGGGTATTAAACATAGAGAATACCCTATATACGGAGTACAATTTCATCCTGAGGCTGAGTTAACAGAGGATGGACATAAAATACTTCAAAATTTTGTGTTAGAATGTAAGAGGTTAAAATAAAATGGAATTTAACATAAAAGAATTAAATAAATATTATGACCCTTTTCATGTATATAAATTATTTAAGGATAGTGAAGATACAATATTTTTAGATAGTTCTAAAGAAGATGAAAAGCTGTCTAAGTATTCATTTATAGGTATAAATCCTATATGCAAATACAAATGTATTGGTGGTAAAAGTTATATTAATGATAAATTAATTTCTTCAAAAGATCCTTTTTTAGTTTTAAAAAATTTAATTAATGAGTATAAAATCCATTACGAAAGTGATTTACCTTTTGTTTCTGGTGCAATAGGATATTTTTCTTATGATATTTCAAGATATTTAGAGGAATTACCAAATACATCAACAGAAGATTTTTATATACCAGAGGCAGTATTTTTAATATATGAAAATATAATTATATTTGATTTACATAATAAAAAAACCTATGTATCCTCAATTACTAATAAAGCTTCAATTAATAAAATAATAGAAAAATTAAAATTATATAATGAAGAAAAGGAAATTACTTTTACAGAAAGTAATAATGAATTTTATTCAAACTTTAATAAGGAAGAGTATGAAGAAGCTATTGAAAAGTTAAGAGAGTATATAGAAAATGGACATATATATGTGGCTAATATGACAAGGCGTATGTGGTGCTATAATAATGAGGAACCTTTTAAAGTATATGAAAAATTAAGAAGTATAAATAAAGCTCCTTTTTCCTCTTATATGAACTTAAAAGAGTTTAAATTAATTTCTTCCTCACCAGAAAGGTTTCTTTCAGTTAAAAATAATATAGTTGAAACCAGACCTATAAAAGGAACCAGGCCAAGAGGCAACAATAAAATAGAAGATAATAAATATAAAGAGGAATTAATAAATTCAAGTAAAGATAAATCTGAATTACTTATGATAGTTGATTTAGAGAGAAATGATCTAAGTAAAGTATGTAAGCCTAATTCAGTAAAAGTAACGGAATTATATAAAATTGAAGAATATGAAACAGTATTTCATCTTGTTTCTACTATAATTGGTGAGCTTAAGGATAATGTAACAGCTGTAGATTGTATGAAAGAATGTTTTCCAGGAGGATCAATAACAGGAGCGCCTAAAATAAGGGCAATGGAAATAATAGAAGAATTAGAAGGCTTAAAAAGAAATATTTATACTGGATCAGTTGGATATTTTGATTTTAGAGGGAATTGTGACTTTAATATAGTAATAAGAAGTATTGTAAAAAAAGATAATAAAGCTTATTTTGGTATAGGGGGAGGCATTACTTGGGATTCTAGTAAAGAAGAAGAATGGTTTGAAACTATAGATAAAGGTAAAGCTTTAATGAGGGTGTTATAATGAAAGATATTTTTTATAATGAAGATAAAGTTAATATAGATTTTGGTGTTTTTTTTGGCAAAGGTGTTTTCGAAACAATTAATTGGCAAGAAGGACCTATTTTATTTACTGAGCATATAAACAGGCTTAAAAATGGAATGAAGGTATTAGGCATTGAAGCTTTTAATGAAGATGAATTAATAAAAGCCTTAACTATGAAAGAATACAAAAATAAGGCAGTTAAAATTACTGTTACAGATAATAACATTATAATAACAGATAGAGATATTCCATATAAGGAAGAGGATTATGAAAAAGGCTTTAATCTTAATACATCCAAGGTTATAAGAAATAGTACTTCAAAACTTACATATATTAAGTCTATTTGCTATTATGAAAATATAATGGAAAAGAGTAATTCAATTAATAGTGGCTATAATGATTGTTTATTCTTAAATGAAGATGGGAACATAACTGAGACAAGTTCTGCTAATATCTTTTTTGTTGATTATAACAATAAAATTGTTACCCCAAAAATTCAAGATGGCTTACTTAGTGGTATAATAAGAAAATGGGTTATTGATAATTTTAATGTAAATGAAAAAAGTATAAATATGAAAGATATAGTGAATTATAAAGAGGCTTTTATTACAAATAGTTTAGTTGGAATAATGCCTGTTAATTTAATAGATAGTATACAGTTTAATAATAAATATATTCATCAAATAAGAGAGGAATATGAAGAGGCAAAAGGAAAATTAGGAGGAAATATAAAATGGTAGATAAGGACAAAATAATAGAAGGAGTAAAGCTTATTTTAGAAGGAATAGGTGAAGACATAAATAGAGAAGGATTAATAGAAACTCCTAATAGAATTGCAAGAATGTATGAAGAAATATTTAGTGGTATAAATAATAATGCTAAGGAGCATTTATCTAAAACTTTTGAAATAGATAGAGATGATTTAGTTTTAGAAAAAGACATTACATTTTATTCTATGTGTGAACATCATTTAGTTCCATTTTACGGGAAAGCACATATAGCATATATTCCAAATGGAAAGGTTGCAGGCTTATCTAAATTAGCCAGAACTGTAGAAGTATATGCTAAAAGGCCACAATTACAAGAAAGGTTAACCTCACAAATTGCTGATGCATTAATGGAATATTTAAATGCAAAAGGGGTAATGGTAGTAATAGAAGCAGAACATATGTGTATGACTATGAGAGGTGTAAAAAAACCAGGTACAAAAACATTAACTACTACATATAGAGGTCATTTTAAGGAAGATAATAATTTGAGACAAGAAGTTTTCTCACTTTTAAATAGATAGGAGAAGACGCTTTTGGATAAAATAAATGAAATATTAAATAATAAAAAATATAAATATTATTTAAATAAACTTTATGAATATGAAAAAGAAAGAAAATTTTGTATTCATGATATTGAACATTTTTTAGCAGTAGCTAGGATAGCTTACATAAAGGTACTTGAAGAGGGCTTATCTTATTCTAAGGACGTAATATATGCTATTGGGCTTTTACATGATATTGGGAGAGTCCTTCAATATGAAGATAATACTCCTCATAATGAAGGCAGTGTAATAATAGGAAAAGAAATATTAGATGAAACATCCTATAATGAAAAAGAAAAAGAAGAGATTTTAAGAGCTATTAATAATCACAGGAAAGTAGAAGAAGATAGTCTATCAAAGATAATTTATATTAGTGATAAATTATCAAGAAATTGTTTTAACTGCAAAGCTTTAAAAGAATGTTACTGGAGCATAGAAAAAAAGAATTTTAAAATAAAATATTAGGAAGGTCTTGATAGAAGTGAAAATTGGCAATAAGGAATTTGTTTTAGGAGAAAGAACATATGTAATGGGAATTTTAAATGTTACACCTGATTCATTTTCAGATGGTGGGAAATTTAATAGTGTGGAATTAGCTATTAAAAGAACTGAAGAATTAATTAAAGATGGAGCAGACATAATAGATGTAGGTGGGGAATCTACAAGACCAAATTTTGAGGCAGTAAGTGCTAAAGATGAAATAGATAGAGTTGTACCTATTATTAAAGCTATAAAAGAAAACTTTGATATACCAGTTTCTATTGATACATATAAGGCAGAAACAGCTGAAGCTGCCATTAAGGCTGGAGCAGATTTAATTAATGACGTTTGGGGCTTTAAAAAGGATAAAGACATGGCCAAGGTGGCTGCAAAATATAAGGTTCCATGTGTATTAATGCATAATAGAGAAAATATTCCCTACACTAATTTAATGAATGATGTAATGATGGATTTAGTAGAAAGCATAAATATTGCATTAGAGGCAGGAGTTAAAAGAGAAAATATTATTTTAGATCCAGGTATAGGATTTGCAAAAACTTATGAAGAAAATCTTTATGTAATGAATCATCTTGAAGTATTAAAAACATTAGAAATGCCAGTATTACTTGGTACTTCAAGAAAATCCATGATAGGATTAGCTTTAGATTTACCTGTAGACCAAAGAATAGAAGGAACTGTGGCAACAACAGTACTTGGAATAATGAAGGGCTGTGAATTTGTTAGAGTTCATGATGTATTAGAAAATAAAAGAGCTTGCATTATGACAGATGCTATACTTAAGGCAAAGTAAAGGGGCAAAAATGGACAAAATATATATTAAAGAGTTAGAGATATTTGCAAATCATGGAGTTTTTAAAGAGGAAAAAAATTTAGGACAAAAATTTATATTGGATTTAGAAATCTCTTTATCCTTAAGAGAAGCAGGAAAAACCTGTGACTTATCAAAGTCTATTCATTATGGAGAGTTATGTCATGAAATAGAAAAAAAATTTACTTCAAAATCTTATGATTTAATTGAAACAGCAGCAGAAAAAATAGGAGAATATATATTACTTAATTATCCTTTAGCAGAAAAGGTAAAAATTAAGCTTAAAAAACCTTGGGCACCAATAGGAAGCCATTTAAATTATGCAGCAGTAGAAATTGAAAGATCTATTCATGAAGCATATATATCTATAGGAAGTAACCTAGGAGATAAAGAAGGAAATCTTAAGGAAGCAATTAAAAGATTAAAAGAAAATAAAGATATTATAGTAGAAAAGGTATCATCATTTATAGTTACAAAGCCTTGGGGCTTAAAAGATCAGGAAGACTTTTTAAATGGAGCCTTAAAAATAAAGACTCTTTTATCTCCTTACGAACTTATGGATGAATTACTAAACATTGAGAAGGACATGAAAAGAGAGAGAATTATAAAATGGGGACCTAGAAACATAGATTTAGATATTATATTTTACGATGATCTTGTAACCTCTGATGAACATATAGTTTTACCTCATCCTAGAATGGAGGAAAGGGAGTTTGTATTAAAACCATTAAATGAAATAGCTCCATACAAAATCCACCCATTACTTAAAAAAAGAGTTTTTAGACTGTTAGAAGAAATAGAGAAATAGAGTTATATTTATCTTCTATAAATGTCTCTATTTTCTACATGAACACAAAAATTGTATAAATTATACCTAATAGGGATATTATCCATATAGATAATATCCTTTTCGTATGTTCCATCCCAAGGATTTACTGATATTTTATTCTTATCATAAATCTTAATAATATATTTTTCATTGTTAAAGGTGATCCTAATTTGATATATTTCAGTTTCATCTATTTCTTCATATTCCTTGTAATTATCATTTGACAAAGAATCAATAAAATTTTTGATAATTACCTTCTCACTATCATCTATTTTAATTCTTTTATGCATATTAGTATTAAATAATTCAATACTATAATCTTCATTATTAATAATTTTAGAATCAATTAAATGAGTATAATAACTATTATTAGGTTTACTATCAAAATGTATGTATTTTGGGTCGCTCATGTTACATCCTTGAAATAATAGGGTAAATATAATAAAAAGAATTATAATAAACTTTTTCATAAGGCCTCCATATTTTTATTACTATTCTAATTTATTCTTGTAAAAATAAATTATGAAAAAAAAGTGATATTTATAAGGATTTAGTAGTACAAATAAGTATCAAGAATAAAGGGAGAAAAACATGATAATAGTAGCAACGGTGGGACCTAACATTAAAGCAAAATCTGTTTTAAGAGAAATAATTGAAGAAGGAGTGGGGGTATTAAGATTTAATTTTTCTCATGGAGACATAAATGACTTTAATAAGATATTAGAAAATGCACGAGAAATAAAAAAAGATATACATATTATGCAAGACCTTTCTGGAAGAAAAATTAGAGTATCAAAGAAATTACAATACATTTTTAAATTATATAACAATGAAGAGGTATTATTTTGTGGCTATGATAAATATATAAATACTAAAATATCTTTATGCTCTAGAAAAATGATTCCTTTAAACATTACTTTAGAAGAGTTATTAAAAGGATATTTTAATGAAATATCAATGAAAGATGGTAGTATAAGATTTAAGGTTATTTCTAAAAATGATTATGGAATTGTAGGGAAAGTAATAAAAGGCGGAATAGTAAGAGCAGATAAGGGTTGCAATATTAGAAATTTTAATAGAATCAATTTAGGGCTATCAAAAAAGGATAAGGAAGATATTAAGTGGGCTATAGATAAGAAAGCAGATATTATCTGTCAATCCTATGTAGAAAGTAAAAAGGATATGAAAGAGGTAAAAAATCATTTTGAATCAATAAATTTTGATGAAAATTATAATCCTGAATTTTGGGCCAAAATAGAAAATAAACAAGGAGTAAGAAATATTAATGAAATATTAAAGGTATGTGATGGAATTGTTATAGGAAGAGGAGATTTAATTCCAGAAGTATCTTTATTAGAAACTCCAATTCATGAAGAAAAAATTATAAACAAAACATTAATGAATAAAAAGAAAGTTATTGTGGCAACTCATATTTTAGATAGTATGAAAAATGGTAGATCTCCAGAAATTTCAGAGGTTGAAGCAATATATAATTATATAAATAAAGGGGTACATGGGTTTATGTTTGCAGGGGAAACTTCAGTTGGAAGAGCTCCAATAAAAACAGTTAAGTTTATAAAAAAGGCTGTTACTTATTATGAAAAATAAAAAGCTATTGGTAGTACCAATGTTATGGATAGCAACAGGAATAGTATTATTTTACTTTTTCTATAAGGTGTTTCAAATATTTCTTAATATTAAATAAGTGAATAAAATCCTTGAAATTGTCAATATTAAAAATAGTATTGTAATTTTGGAGGATTTTATGAGAAATATAAAAAAAGTAATATATATATTAACTGCTTTAATAATAGTATATTATATATATGCTATATCAGTAATGTTGCTTAAAGTGGGATTAAAAAGCGCTTCAAGAGATTTCTTCTTTTTCACATTAAGTATTTATTTATTAATTCCATTAATAAAGAATATAAAATATAAAAGAGACATTTCAGAAGAGTTAATTTTAACTTATAAAATAAATAAAGCTATAAATAAAATTAAAGATGATAATATAACAAAATTACAAGGGGTTACCATAAAAAATAATAATGGAGAAGCTACTTTCCCTTGTATAATAACCAAAAGTAATGGTATTTTTAATATTGTGTTCTGTAAATATAAGGGTTCTATTATTGTAAGAGAAGATAATAATTGGTTTGAAAAATACAAAAAAGATGTGCTAATTAAAGTAATATCTCCTATTAATGCTATTAAGAAAAATCGACATATTCTAAAAGAGAATTTTAATGAAGATGAAATAATAGATTTAATTGTAATGACCAATAACTATGTAGATATAAATGAAGAGGAAATATCTTCAGTTCCAATAATAAAAATCAAAGATTTAGGCTCCTATATTGAAAATTACGAAAGTGAAGAAGAATATAAAGAAGAAGATATATATAACAAATTATATCCAGCTATATATAAAGAAAATAATATTGATACCGAAATAAATATTTATAATAAATATTTAGATAATATGTGGCAGTATAGAAGTAGATTTGCTTTAATATGTTTTTCAACAATGTTTTATATTTTTAGAGTAATTGGAATATATGTATAAATCCAATTACTCTAAAAAAGAATTACTCATATTTAAATTTAATAGAGATTTCCTTAATTTCACCTTTAGAATTTTTTCTAATTGAAAAATGTTTAATATCATTACAATTAACTGTTAATTGATGATTTAATTCAGTTATTGTAGCTTTAGCCTTCTTTACAATTCCGCCATCTTCAATAACAGTAAATCTGCTTTTTCTGCATGTTGTTTCATTGTTATCATCATCAATAACTACGTAATATTCTACTGCTTCATCAATTACGTAATATTCCTTATTTAAAGTTAGGCTAGAACATAAATTATTATCAATACATTTTACTTTCATTTTAGTACCTCCTGTTATTTATGAATATATTGTCCATATCTATTTTACACAATATTTTACAAAAAGTAAATTGATAATTACATTTTTGAAAACATTTAACCATTGAATATATCTAAATCTAATATGAATACAATTTTAAAACTTGCTTTCTAGAAATAAATCCCAAATTAACTAAAATAGAATTCTTTATTAAAGTATCGGGTATTGTTTTTGTTTTCATTTCTTTAAAGTCATTAATTTCATTATATAAATTTGAATTGTTTATAATTGGTAAATCAAATTCATTATAATTAACATTAATTAGGCTAGGATCTATATG
>JAAYPK010000120.1 GCA_012519845.1 Clostridiales bacterium | reverse complement strand
TAGGTGATATTGTAGGTAAGGGAGGAAAATGGGGATCAAAACTATTTAAAGCAAGTAAGTATGGAGATAATGTAGTAGATGCAATAAAAGTAAGTGATGATGTAGTTGATGGAGCTAGGAAGAGTAAAGTTCTTACTGATGGGGCGAGTAATGCTATTGAAAACCCTATTATAGGGAAAGAAAGAGTAGGTAGTGCATTAAGAGATGATTTTGTATATGTAATTAGAAATGATAAAAATCAAATAATTAAAGAATTCCCAGCAACAGCAAAAGGTCATGGATTTTCAGACATAATTGATAATTATGCTGGAGATGCTGTACACACAAAACTGCCAGATGGGGCTGATTTATATCAATTATCTGGATCAAATAATGGTGTTTCAGGTAGGTTTGAATGGATTGTGGAAAATGGAAAAGTAACACACAGAATGTTTATTGAAAATGGAATAATAAATGGGAGGCCGATATTACCATGATAGAACTTGAGCAATTTAAGAAAAATAAAATAAAGATAAATTGGACAACAATTATGCTTGGATGGTATGGTCCAGGAAAGTTTGGTAGGCAACTTAAGGAGAAGGAGATAATTAATTATGCAATAGATTTAATTACCAATGATGACAATCAACAACAAGATGTTTTGATGTTAGCAAGTTGTAGCGAAGAAGATTGTTGTGATATTGAAGAATTAATAAATAGATTGGCTAATGAGGAAAAAGGTAATAAAGAGGTAGAGGATAGAAAATGGATAGTAATTCTACTAATGAATTTGCTAAGTAATTTAAATGATAAGCCAACATACGGATTAATAGAAATTACAGAGTTTTGGGAAAAATTCAGTTATCCAGAATATAGTCCACATATCGTTCAAGGATTAAAAAATAATATAAATCCTTGGGATTACTATTCTAAAGAGAATTATAATAATATTATTAATATGCATAAACAATGGATTAAAATACAGTTAGAAGACCTAAGTTAGATTTAATAAAAGGGCTTGTCGCATTAGCAGATAAAAACTGCTAGCGGCAAAACCTTTTTTTTCAGTCTTAAATTGATTATTAAAACTATAAAAAATATTTTGTCCGCACCCCCGACTGCGAAATTTTTTCTGTAAATTGACTTTCTATGATAAGAAATAAAGAATAATAGCCTTTATAAATGACTACTTTACAAGATGGAACAGTAACAAAATAAAGTTATGATAAAAGTGGCAACATTATTTCAGAAAAAGAATATTCTGCAACAAATGAAGTAATTAATGAAAATTCCAGCATGACTTATAATACAGGAAATATACTAAACACATATAATGAGGGAAAAATAGTATATGATGCTAAAGGAAATATGATATATGGACCATTAAATGGTGTATATGTTAACTATGAATATGATTGCAGAAATAGGTTGATTAAGGTTGGAAACACTGAATATGTATATGATGCAGAAAATAATAGAATAGCAGTTATAGAAAATGGAGTAAGAACAGATTACGTAATTAATCCAGAAAATTCATTAAGTCAAATATTAATTAAAAGGGATTCAAAGGGAAATGAAGTATATTATATATATGGAAATGGCTTAATAGGAGAAAAATCAGGTGTAACCTATTTAACATATCATTTTGATAGTAGAGGAAGTACAGTTACAATAACAGATATAAATGGTAAAATAGTAAGTAGGTTTGCATATGACATATATGGTAAATTAAGATGGAGCTGGGGAAGTAAAAAAACACCCTTTATGTATAATGGAAGAGACGGAGTAGTAACAGATAATAATGGATTAATATACATGAGGGCAAGGTACTATAATATTGAATTAAAGAGATTTATAAATCAGGATATAGTAGTAGGAGATATACAGG
>JAAYPK010000119.1 GCA_012519845.1 Clostridiales bacterium | reverse complement strand
TAGGTGATATTGTAGGTAAGGGAGGAAAATGGGGATCAAAACTATTTAAAGCAAGTAAGTATGGAGATAATGTAGTAGATGCAATAAAAGTAAGTGATGATGTAGTTGATGGAGCTAGGAAGAGTAAGGTTCTTACTGAGGGGGTTAGTAACTCTGCTCATAATGCTGCACAGTATGATAAATTGAAGACATACTATCAACAAGCAGAAAAATATGGGACTGGTTCAATTAAGGAATTGCCTGATGGTAGATTTAGATTTTATGAGGAAATAAAGCCAGCAAGAACACAAGGTGAGATGGCAGGAGCAAGACATGTAAGGGAATGGAATCCTCAAACTGGAGCAAAGAGAGATTGGTACGAAACAATAGACAATTTAGGAAATACAAGACAAGTTAGACCATCACCAGATATAACAGGTGGGATAAAAGTTCATTATATGTTTGATGTGAGTGGGAATTATACAGGAAGTTGGAGTCCTAAGCAATAGAAGGGAGATTATAATGATTCAACCAAAAAGAGATGAAATAACTAATAAATTAAAAAAGATTATCAATAATGAAATAACTAGAGAAGAAGTTGGAAGATGGGCTTTAGAGTTTATAAGAAATGATGATACTGTAGAAGTAAAGGATATAGAAGCATGGCATTATTTAGTTTCAGTATCAAGTATAGATGAAATGATAGCACCCAATGAATACTTATATTCTATAGAAGATATTGAAGGTTGGATAGCAGAAAATAATGAATATTAGAACTTGATATATAATCCATATCATAATTACTACATAAAAAATAATAGTACTAAAGTAAAATCAATATAAATAAGAAAATTTAATACTGCATAACAAATATTTTAGGTAGGGAGCAAAGTGGGGGTCAAAAGCTTTTATAGCGAGTAATTATGAAGATAATGTAGTAGATGCAATAAAAGTAAGTGATGATTTAGTTGATGGAGCTAGGAAGAGTAAAGTTCTTACTGAGGGGGTAAGTAAAGCTGATAATTTTACTACGATAAGAAAAGTTACAGCTGAAGAAACTAATTCTTTAGAGTATATGATGGAGAAGTATCAGGTATGTATGGTGGTTTGGTCATGAAAGCAGAAGATATTGCAGGACTAACACCTAAACAAATACAAGATAAATTTGCATTGCCTTCGCTACCTAAGTATATAGCAGATGTAAAACTTACAGAAGGAACAACTATTAGAACAGGAATAGTTAATCCACTTGAAGGGTGGGGAAAAGGTGGAGGAATACAATATGACTTAATGGGTCAAAGAGTAGGTGAATTTTTAAACCCACGAGAATTACCATAATAGGAGAATAAAAATGAATAATATAATTAAAGTAAATGGGAATGAACTAAGTATTGATAGCAAAATTATTAAATTTAACTATGATATTAGAGATACTAAGTTAGTTAATAATCAAGTTATTGTATTATTATCAATACCATTTAATGTTAATGAAATAGATAATATATATGCAGTATCTTTAGATGGTAAAATTAATTGGAAGGTAGAAAGCCTAAGTGTAATAAATCCTGACGGAAATAATTTACCATATGAGAATATGTTTCTTAATAATGAAGAGTTAACAGCAACAGATTTTTATGGCAGAAGATATTTTATAAATACTATTAATGGAACAATAATAAAAAAAGATATAGTTAAGTAAAGTAGATGCATAATTTTATTATAAGTAACTGCATAAAATTTATAATATATAAATTCGTGTAAACTCAAAAAAATACTTAAATAAATTAACCGCATAAATCTAATAATGCAGTAAGATGTAACTAAAAGAAAAAGTAAATATATATTATAGCAATGATAAGAGTCAATGTTTCTAAGGAAAGAAGCATTGGCTTTTTTTCTATGTGAAAAAATTCAAAGAGGTAAAGTGTATGTGTAAAATAATTCAGGATTTCAAGAGAAGTCTAATTGAAGATGGTAAGAGTCCTAAAACAATTGAAAGTTATATTGGTGACATTAAGGTTTTTAAAGAATTTTTAGGCAGTAAAGGAGTTGAGTTCGATGGTACATTACAACGATTCTACGTAGTAAGCTACAAGAACTTTCTAGTAGAGAATAACTATGAGGTAGCAACAATAAATAAAAAGATAAATAGCATTCATGCACTAAACAGATACCTTGTGGCAATTGGAGTAATGAAGGAAATAGTTATAGAAAATTCTAAGGATAGAGTAAAGATAGCCTATGTGTCGGAGAAGTAGGTAGAAGTCTAGTCAGATAATTAGGTTGATAGAATGCTTTTCTACATTCAGAACGATGACAAGGTAAGTAAAAGAAATAAGGAAAGGAACTCCTAGAAATCCAGGTTTCCTAGAATACTACAAGAGAAAGATTTCAGAAGGTAAAACCAAGATACAAGCATTAGTGTGTGTAATGAGAAGGTTTAATAATATCATCTATGGAATGATGAAGAATAAAACCGAATATGTAATGCCGAATGTAGAAATAAAAGAAGTAGCATGATAAAATAAGGTTAACAGATTAAGGAAAATTAAGATTGAAAAAATAGCTACATAACACTAAAAATGGTAATTGATGAAAAGTAGTAAAAAGTAATGCTAAGCACTGAAAACACTAGGTTTATAGAAAAGACAGACTCTGCCTCAAGGGGGTAAAGCTAGTGACAGTTTAACAAGTCTATATAGAGCTGTTGGACCAGATGAGTTCTATGATTTAATGAAAACCGGAGAATTTAGTGTTATTCCTAATGGACTTCAAGCAAAACAATTTGGATTAAGCTTTGAAGAAACGTTAGAGTTTGCAGAGAAATATTCTGATATCGGAGCAGTAATTGAAGTAAAATTACCAAAAGAAGTGATAAATGAACTAGGAGATTTTACTCAAGTTGATAATTTTATATTTAAGAATGGAACTGTAACAATTCAGGCAGATAAATTAGGTGAATTTAATAAAGCAATTGAACAAATTACACACATAAATATTAGCAAGTTAGGAGGATATTATGTTAATAGCTACTGCTGAGATAATATTTTTTAAAATTAGTGAAAATTCTTCTAGTGATGATGGTTTAGACGCAAAAATTATTCTGAGACCTGCGTTCAATTTTGGAGAAGATATGTTGTTTTCAGGAACAATAAAAAAAGATAGTTCATTACAAAAATACTTATATGAAAAAGAGTATGTTGTTAAAGTGGAATTTCCAACAATAGAGGACGAAGCATATGAGGCTGTTAGAGGGTTAATTGACTTAGATATGGATTTAAACATACAAATAGGCTCAAGAATAATTGGTAAAGCGAAGTTATTAGATTATTGTTACAGAGAGTAGTGAAAATAGCATTAGAAACTAAAGATTAGCAATAAATTTTCTACTTAATTATGTATAACTGATTGTCTGAGAGTAGCTATCTTAATTGAGATAGCTACTCTTAATCTGGTTGCAAAATAAAGTAGAAATTCACTAAATAATAATAATTCTGCAGTAAGTCAATGTACTAAGTTCATAATAATGTTAAAATGGTAGTAATAGTAAAAACTGTTGCTACCATTAACTTTTGTTAAACAGTCTTAGCCCCAAGGGGGAGTAATCTTGAAGCACAAAAAAGAAAATAAAAAATGTGGCAACTAAACGTGTAATGGGACTATTTTAGGTATTGAAGAATCCTTGTTTATGAATATCTACCACTTTAATATTCTAAAATAACTTACTACAAAACTTTTAGAAAGTGACTACAAAATTGTATATATGGTTTTCCAGAGCGTGTTGACAATTTTGGAGCAACAGGTGAGGTTACTCCACTTATTGTTGGAGATAAAGTTCTTAGAACTAAGGTTGAAATACCGGGGGATTATCTTAGAAGGGATGGAGTTTTTCAATATATAATAGAACCAGATGGTTCATGTAACCATAGGTTATTTGTACCTAATAGAACAAAATAGGAGAGTGATTAAAATGAATATTGAGTATATATCAAGCTTACCTAATAATTTTCCAGAAGAATTATTAGTGAGAAGTAAAAGTCTTGAAAAGCTTGGGATTTGTGCATTAGCTTGGAATTGGGAAGATGCAATTAAAGTAGCAGAATCTTTAAGTTCAAACAATTATTCAATATTAGGCGGGGACGTATATAAGTTATCAAAAGATGAGTTGGTATCTACCTTCGACAATCGGTATATAAATGAGGATATTACAAAGTTATGGTCAGAGAATATCATGTTGAGTAAAAATAGAACTATTGAATATATTAGACAGTATCATGATAAAAGTGGAGAAAACTTTTATTACTCTTTCGTTTTTAAATCAAAGAAATAACTGGCGAAAGGAATTTTGAACTGCATACAAAGCTATGACTAAGTAGCTACAAAAAATAATATATACTAGTTAGAGAAGTTGTAACTAAGAATTTCATATAGTCACTGGGTAAATTAATCAATATAACATACTGCATAATCTAAATAATGTAGTGAAAGATGTTGAGAAGGTTAATGTTTCAGTAATGGAGCATTAATCTTTTTGCTTGTAGTAAATCATTTTTTTATTCAAGATAACTAGGGATAAAGACTACTACAACATGAAATCTAAGGAATTAATAGATTCTACAATATCACTTGAAACCTATGAGTGAAATGGAAAATATATTATGTAATAGATAAATTAATTGTACCATCACGTTAGAATTTTATATTATTAAAGTTGAAAGAGATTATGAAGGGTTGTAAATTTAAGGGAAACGCCGTAAACTATGTGAAAAGGATATTATTTTAAAAGGAGAAAGTATATGAAAAAGAAAGTAGCTTTTATATGTGTACATAATTCTTGCAGATCGCAAATGGCAGAGGCTTTAGGAAAGAAATTCGGACAGGATGTTTTTGAAAGCTATTCTGCTGGTACTGAAACTAAACCTGAAATTAATCAAGATGCAGTAGAAGTAATTAAGGAATTGTACAACATTGATATGAATGAAACTCAAAAATCTAAGCTATTAACTGATATACCTAAAGTGGATATTGTTATTAAAATGGGATGTAATGTGGTTTGTCCATATTTACCAGGAGAACATATTGAGGATTGGGGATTAGAAGATCCTACAGGCAAATCTAAAGAAGAGTTTATTAAGGTGGCAAGAACAATAGAAGAAAAGATAAAGGATTTAGCAGAGAGAATAAGAAACAATACTATGTAAGTTGTGATTATGGCAAAGAAATTTTTGATTTTATTAATTATGGAGGTGAAAAACATGAGATTAGGTTCAATTGCACTTATGGTTAAAAGTATGGACAAGATGGTGGCATTTTATCGTGATGTTGTTGGATTCCCAATACAGTGGGATGGAAGTGGTTTTACAGGAGTAAAGTTACCAAATGGCATGTATTTCAATTTATGTGCTAGAGAATTAATGGATCCTGAATGTAAATTTTCTTACCCAGAAGGAATTAATGGTACAATGGAAATTAATATAAGTTTTGATTCCATAGAAGAAGTTGATCGTGAATATAATCGATACATACAATGTGGTGCCAAAGAAATTCAAAAACCAATAGCAAGAGTTTATGGAATTTATGAATCATTTGTAGCTGATCCAGAAGGAAACTTAATTGAATTAAATTGTGGTATTGATGAATAATATAAAGTCTAAAAAATTAATGTATAGATTTTCTTTATCATTATTTCACTGTGGTGAAGTAGGAGTAGATCCAGCTATTCCTTTTGAGATGCTTCAAGAAATCCTATAGCATATACAAGCATAGGTAGAAGTAAGAAATTAGGTAAATGGCTTCCTGTATCAGCTTATTTAATTGAACATCTGATAGATGCTAAAGGCCATGCATATGGGAATATAATAGGAATGTTTAATAATATTGCTAAATATTATTTAAAATAGGTGCTGGAAGTGAAGGGTGGACATGGGGATTATTTTCTTAACTTAAGTATGTTCTCTTATGTATTTGTCACTAAATAACACAAAAAATTAATTTAAATTACATTATTATAAAAATTTCTACTAAAAACTACCTATACAATTTAAAACAGTATTTACAATATTATATATTAAATGTATAATATAGTATATAATGAGGAGGGATTTAAATGAAGAAGAAATATATCTCTAGTATTGTATTAATTTGTTCTTTTTTGTTGATATTATCAGGATGTACTAATAGTAATGATCAAAGTTATAAAGATTCTAAAAATGTTTTAGATCAAGTAGACAAAAAGGAAGAGGCAAAAGTTGTAGATAAAAAAGAAACAAGTGAAGAAAAGATCAAAGTTACAGATACCAAAGAAAATTCTCAAATTATCAAAAAAGTTACTTATGAGGAAGCAATGGGTATTATTAGTAAATTAGATGATTTAAGCTTTGCTAATACTGCTAAACTATCATTTATGGATTTTGGGACTAAGCCTCAGGGACAAGAAGGATATAGTTTCCAAGTAGGCACAAATGGTGAAACCAGCTTTGAAACAATTGGTTATTACTTTGTATCCACTGAGGGAGCAACCTATAAGTTAAATATTATTACAAATGAATTTGAACCAATAAAATAAGATATAAGAATGCTAATCTTTATTTGATTAGCATTTCTTATATTAAGGATTTTTGAAATAACATGCTTGTTAAATAACAAGATTATTGGGAGATGGAAATGTGATTGCTTTAAGAATTATTTTTTGTGTAATAATGATATTAATACTTTTTGCTTTAAGTCGTGTTAAAGATAATTTTGCGTCTGTAGAAGAAACTAAAAAGCCTAATGAGGTTGTATTAGAAGGTGATAAAAATAAAAAGGCATTAATTATTTATCAGCAGTCTGCTGATGAATCTACATATTTAGCTACGATGATTTTAGCTGATAAATTAAACGATGAGAAATATACTGTAGTAATAAACTACCCTTCAAAAAAAATTGATTATAATATTGATGATTTTGATGTAGTAGCTTTAGGAAGTCCTGTTTATGCTGGAAAAGTTTCAAAGGCATTATTATCTTATATTGAAAAAACTGATTTTAGTAATAAAAATGTACTTGTTTTTTTTACAGGAAAAAAGGAAGATAAGTCAGAATCATTTAATTTAATAAAAGACAAGATTAAAGGAAGTAATAAAATAATAGAAGTTCCTATAAATTCTAAGGATGATAATAATGAACAAGTTATTTTATCTTATGTGGATCAATTATTATGGGAATAAGACTTGTTATTCTAATAATAAGCAAGAAAATTTGGTAGGTGATATAAATGAAAATAGAAACAGAAAATTTAATTATTCGTAATTTTATTTTAAGTGATGAAAATGATTTATGTGAATATATGATGCAAAGGGTTAATGCAGAATTTGAAGCATATCCAGATTTTAATGAAGATAAGGCAAAAAAAGAAATAGAGTTTAGATCAAATAGTGATGAATTCTACGCCATTGAGTTAAAAAAAGAGCATAAAGTCATTGGAAATATTTATTTAGGAAAAAGAGATTTTAATTCAAGAGAGCTTGGCTATGTATTAAATGAGAATTATCAAAATAAGGGATATGGAAGTGAGGCTAGTAAAGCAGCAATAGCATACATGTTTAGTCAAGGTGTTCATCGTATTTATGCAGAATGTGCTCCTCAGAACATACCTTCATGGAAAGTAATGGCCAAAATAGGAATGGAGCGAGAAGCTCATTTCAAAAAAAATGTATCTTTTCATAAAGACATGGATGGAAATCCTATATATTGGGACACTTATGTATATGGAATATTAAATCCAGAAGAATAAGATTATTAAGCTATGTTTTAGAGCATGGCTTTTTTTATGATTAACTTAGGGGAATTGTGATAAAGTCACAGAAATAATTATATTAATTAATTATAATTATAGAAATAATAAAAAATAAGGAGAAAATTATGGGATTTATAAATGTTTTCATTGTCTTTATTGAAGGAATATTATCAATTTTTTCCCCTTGTATACTGCCATTATTGCCAGTATATCTGAGTATGCTATCTAATAGCAGTGTTACTGATATGGATAATTCAAATTATCAAAGGAGAGTATTACTAAGAAATACAATGCTATTTACTCTTGGTATTGCAACTACATTTTTCATATTAGGCTCATCAATTAGTGTATTAAGTACTTTTATTGATACAAACAAAAGTATAATAATGATTATTGGTGGAATAATTATATTATTTATGGGGTTCTTTTACTTAGATATAATTAAAATTGAGTTATTAAATAGAGAAAAGAAATTAAACTATGAATACAAAACCATGTCAAAACTATCAGCCTTTTTATTAGGATTTACCTTTAGTTTTGGTTGGACACCTTGTATTGGACCAATTTTAGCATCAGTACTTGTTATGGCATCTTCAGCAGATAATTTTTTTACATCTAATTTATTAATATTAGTATATACCTTAGGATTTATACTACCATTTATTATAGTAGCATTTTTCTATAGTAAAATATTTAAAAAGTTTATTGCTTTAAAAAAGCATATGAAATTAATAAAAAGAATTAGTGGAATTATCATACTATTAGCTGGCTTAATGATGATAGTAAATGGTGTTATTGACATTAACAAAGAATTAAGTGTTAAAAATGAAACACAAAGTACAACCTATAAAAAAGATGAACCAAAGGATTTTACCTTAATTGATCAGTATGGAAATTCACATACCCTTAGTGAATATAAAGGAAAAACTGTATTTTTAAACTTTTGGGCTACTTGGTGTCCACCTTGTAGAGAAGAAATGCCATATATTAATGAATTGTACAAGGAGTATGGTGAAAATAAAGAGGATGTTATTATTCTTGGAATAGCAGCACCAAAGGTTGGTAGAGAAGGATCAAAACAAGAAATAATAAATTTCTTAAATAATAATAAATATGAATTTCCTGTAGTGATGGATGAAAGCGGAGAATTTTTAAATAAGTATGCTATTAGTGCTTTTCCAACTACCTTTATAATTAGTAGTGATGGTGAGATAGTTAAGAAAGTTCCAGGGTCAATGAATAAGGCAACAATGAAAAAAGTGATTGAAGGAGCAAAGGAATAAATAAAAGCATAAGTATTTAAAAGTTAAATATATATAATTTAATGCTATTATTTGATTATAAGGTATATGGCTTTGGAAACCTTGAGGTCCAGAGCCTTTTTTAGTATTTATTTATAGAAAGTCATTATATGAGCTAATATATGGGTAAACGAAAGTTGTCTACTAAGGAACAAAACCCATAGCTTTTTATCAGAAGGGTGCCTACACCAATTATGATTTTTTTAAAGTAAAATCTTTATGTGAAATATCACAAAAAGCCTTGGGATTAACCAAGGCTTTTGTTTGTTATAAAAATAATATTAACTTACTTTTTTATTGTTAATTTGAAGTTATTATTTAGTTATTTACTTAAAATTTGTCCTTAGCCACAATTTCTTTCTTATCCTTAGAAGTACAGCTCTTATTAATAACTGTAGTATCTTTAATATCCTTGGAGGTATCCTTCACATAAATAGGTACATGGTCAATTGAGATCTTTTTTACGAATGTCCAAATCATTGAAACTCCCCCAATCAAGAAGTATTACATAAATTATACTATTTACATATTATGGAAGCAATGCGAAATACAAAACGTTTACAAATATTTAATAATTTGGAATAAAATGAGAAATGCTATTCTTTTTTAGAAGCATTTATTAACTTTTCTACATCAAATCCAACTGATTCTAATTGAGATATTAAATTTTGAATATCTTCAGCTGTTAATTTCTGAGGATAATTTTTATCAATTTCAAATTCAATAACCTGGTTATTATAATTACCTGAATAAACAATTGAAGTTGGATCATCAGTACGACCTAATAAAAAATCTATAGAACAATTAAAATAGTCAGCTATTTTAATTAAAATCTCTTCTTTTGGGAATCTATTACCCTTTTCCCAGTTAGTAACTGTTGCAGGTTCTACATTCATGATTTTAGCAAAATCCTTACTCATTAAATTTTTATTTTCTCTAAGCTCCTTTAATCTGTCACCAAACTTGCTCACCCAATATCACCTCTAAACTATATTATAAACAATTTGCTAATTATATGTGAAAAATTTTCAAAATGATAATTATTTTTTATAAAAATTCATATAATGTATTGAAATTAGCAAATTGCTAATCTATAATTAAAGTATAAATTAGCAAAATGCTAATTATCAAAAGGGGGTATGAATTATGGACAATATTAAAAATGGGATTTTAGGTAATGAAGCTTCAGCAATTATGGGTATTTCTAAGGAGGAATCTTGCTATAGTATTTACTTAAAGAAAAAAAGATCATTTTCAAAAGAAAAAAGTGAAGGTACTTATTTTAGAAATAAAATTAGTGATTTAATTGCAAACGAATTCACAACAAGAACAGGTCTAGTTACTAGAAAAGAAAATAGAAATTTAGTTCATAAGGATTATCCTTTTATAATTAGAAAAGTTAATAGAAGAGTTATTGGAGAAAATTCCATATTAAAATGCATTATTAAAAATATATATAATGGTCTTGAAGAAAGTGATATTATATCTTGTCTTCATGATTTAAGTATGAGTAAGGCTGATAAATGTTATTTAGCAATTTTAGTTAACTATAAAAAACTAATAATAACAGAAATTATTAGAGATGAGGAAAAGATTAATGAAATTATAAACAGCGAAGTGAATTTTTGGGTAAATTATGTGGAAAAATCCATTGCGCCTGTGGATAAAAATAACAGTATTTATTATTTTCCTGATGAATATAAAGAAATACTAACTAATTATATTAACATTAAAGAGAAAATGCAAGAATATGAAGAAGTTTTAGGGAAAATTGAAAAAGAAATAACTTTAAAAATGGGAGAAGCTAATAAAGGGTTAGTAGCAGATTATATAGTAGATTTTAAAAGTTTAATTAATTATAAAATAAATGGGAATGTCCTAAAAGAAAATTATCCAGATACCTTTAACAAGGTTTGCAGAAAGGTTGTTATGAAAAAACTTCAAGTTAAGAATAACAAAATAATGTAGTTAAAGGAGAATTGTTATGGCTATTAAATGGATAAAAATTAATATTGACATGTTTGAAGATGAGAAAATTAAACTTATTGAATCTATGGACAAGGGGATAATAGTAATTAATATTTGGCTTAAGCTCCTTCTTCTTGCAGGGAAAAATAATAGGAATGGATTAATATATCTTTCAAAGCAAACTCCCTACACTTTTGAGATGTTATCAACCTTATTTCATATTCCATACAAAAATATTCAATATGGAATTAATATTCTTTGTGAATTTAAATTAATTGAAATATTAAAAGATAAAAAAATTAAAATTGTTAATTGGGAAAAGCATCAAACCTATGAATATTTAGATAAAAATAAAGAACAAAGTAAGGAAAGAATGAGAAAAAAGCGTGCAAAAGACAGGGCTCTAGAGGAATCTTTGTTACGTAACAGTTACGTAACAGTTACAGATGAAACCGTAACTGTTACGCCTAAGAATAAGAATAAAGAAATAGAAATAGAATTAGAAAAAGAAGAAGAAGAAGACTTAATATTAGAGGGAACCTATGAATTATCAAGGATTCATGGAGAGAAAAAGGTTAAAGCAGCAATTTTAAAGGCGAAGGAAGCCAATAAACTAAATATTTTTTATATCAAGGGGATTTTGCGAAATTGGCAAAGGGAAGGGTGTCCTATAAATTTATTAGGGGGTATTGGAAATGGAAAAAGAGGAGAAAGAGAATTCATGTTACAAGCTAGTGATGGATATAGTTGCCAGGAACAAGGGGAAACAGGAGACTCCTTCTACAAGCAGCTCATATAGTTGCAATACCTGCTGTGATACTGGCTGGATTTTAAAGAAAAGGGAAGATGGCTCCTGTTATGCTATACCTTGTCTTTGCAGAGAAAAGAACAAGGTTAGAGATCAGTGGAAGGCAGCAGGTCTAAATATGGAAAATAAAGATCTTACTTTTGGAAATTTCATTGTTTGGAATGACACTTCTAAAATCTCTAAAGATATTGCTGTAAGATATTTTAAAAGCTTTAAAAATATAAAAAGTGAAAGAAAAAATAGTATTATTCTATGTGGACAAGTTGGAAGTGGTAAAACTCATTTAGCAGTAGCCTTAGCAATAAACTTTCTTCAAAATAATCATAAAGTAGTATACATGCCTTACAGAGATGTAATTACTAAAGTTAAGCAAAATATTCTTGATAAAGAGTATTATAAAAAAATAATATCTAAGTACCAAACTGCTGAAATCCTCTTAATAGATGATTTATTTAAGGGGAAAATCAATGAATCTGATATAAATATTATGTTTGAAATTATCAATTATAGATATTTAAATCATTTGCCTATGATAATTAATTCTGAATTTGAAATTGAAAAGTTATTATATTTTGATGAGGCTATAGGCTCTAGAATTTATGAAATGTGCAAGAATTTCTTGGTAGAAATTAAAAAAGATCAGAGAAATAATTATAGACTTAGATAAGGATGGAGTTAAAGACTAAATATGGTAAAATATAAAGGGAGGTTCATCTGCAAGTTAAATATGTATATTTAGGAGTGTTACTTTATGAGAAAGTGTTATATTGATAATTTAAGAACAATGTGTATATTACTTCTATTTCCATTTCATACTTCAATGATTTATAACAATTGGGGAGAAAAATTTTATATAAGTAGTTCAGCAGAGTATTTACCAAGTTTATTTAATGTTATAGTTTATCCTTGGTGGATGAACTTACTATTTGTACTAGCTGGTATATCATCTTATTATGCTCTAACAAAGAAAAGTAGCAAAGAGTATTTAAGTGAAAGAATACACAAATTATTAATACCTTTATTAGTGGGTTTAGTTGTGATTATACCAGCTCAGACTTATATAGCAGATGTATTTTATAATGGATATAGTGGAAATTATTTTGAGCATTATAAAATATTTTTCACAAAATTTACTGACTTGGTAGGGGTGGATGGTGGCTTTACACCAGGGCATTTATGGTTTATTCTTTATCTTTTTATAATTTCTTTAATAACTATACCTTTTATGACTAAATATATAAAATCAAAAAGAAAGTTACCCTATGAAAAAATAAATATTGTAATACTAATGCTTTTATTTATTATAGTCTTAGTATGTACACCAATATTACAAATAGGAAAGAGTGTAGGAGAAGCATTAGCTTGTTTTGCATTAGGCTTTTTCATATTAAGTAATGAAAAAATACAAGATAGATTAGAGAAAAACAAATGGGTTCTTGGTGGATTATTTCTATTCTTTATGGTAATTCTAGTTATCCTTTGGAATTTAGGATTGGATAAAGGGTTACTTTTTGATATAGAATATAGAGCTTATTTATGGAGTGGAATTTTATTTTTCCTTGGCTTTGGACAAGCATATTTAAATAGAAAAAACAAAGTTCTAACCTATTTATCTAAAGCCTCCTTTTCTTTATATTATTTTCATCAAACCATATTAATAATAATAGGTTATTATGTTTTAAAACTAACAAATGTTACGCTGATACAATTTGTTTTGATTATGGTAGGATCATTTATTTTTAGTTTAGGATGTTATGAATTGTTTAGAAGAAATAAAGTTACAGCTTATTTGTTTGGAATAAAGTGTAATTAAAAAAATTAGGAAGGTGGAGACATGAGTATGAATCACGTAGATAAAGCTGAAAAATATTTTTGTAGTAATTTCAATTGTTCTCAAGCTGTTTTTGCAACTTTTGCAACAGAATTGGGGTTAGATGAAGAATTAGCTTTAAGAATAGCTACACAATTTGGAGGCGGAGCACGTAAAGGAGAGATGTGTGGAGCAGTTTCAGGGGCATTAATGGTATTGGGATTAAAATATGGTCATTGTCATGGAGAAGATATGAAAGAGAAGGAAAAAGCATATCAGATTACGGAAGATTTCATGAATAGATTTATTGCAGAAAAAGAAACAGTAGTATGCAGAGAACTTTTAGGATATGATGTTTCTAAAAAAGAAGATATGGTAAAGATAAAGGAATTGGGGTTGTTTAAAACTACATGTCCTGAAATGATAAGATGTGCTACAGAAATTTTAGAAGAAATGATGAATAAAGGTGCTTTGGAATGTCCAAGGGGAAAATTATGAAGAAAACAAAAGCATTACTTGTTATTGATGTCCAAAAAGAATACATGAAAAAGTATGAGGAAGGTTTACTTTTTAGAATAAATCAGCGAATACAACACTCTGTAGAAAGTAATGAACTCATTATATATGTAAAAAATATAAAGAAATTAAGAAATGAAACTGTAACATATGAGTTTGAAGATAGATTAAAGGTTTGTTCTGAGTACATTCTATTTAAAGATAAAGCCAGTGCCTTTTCCAATAAAGAATTACATAATATTTTAGGGCAGAGCAGTGTATCTGAAGTAGAGATTATCGGAATAGATGGTAATTCATGTGTTGCAAGTACTGCAATGGATGCACAAAAAGCAGGATATAAAGTCATATTATCATGTGAATATATTGGAGTGCAAAATCCAGAACGATTTGAAGCCAAGAAATCAGCATTATCAGAGAAAGGTATTATTATAGGACAAAAGAAAGCATAAAAAATCGGGATGTGAATCTTTCATGATGATAAGATTAGATTAACGAATTGTTAGTGGGGGTTAAAAATATGGAATGGATTGAAAGTATTAGAGAAGCTATTTCTTATATTGAAGAGAATATTACAGAGGATTTATCCGTAAAAGAAATTGCTGATAGGGTTAATATTTCTCCTTTTTATTTTCAAAAAGGATTTGCAATGTTATGTGGCTATTCATTAAGTGAGTACATTAAGAGAAGAAGACTTGCACTTGCCGGCAGTGAGGTTTTATCTACTAATGGAAAAATAATAGATATTGCAATAAAGTATGGATATGATTCGCCAGATAGCTTTACTAAAGCTTTTACAAGATTTCATGGAGTTACACCATCTGCTGTTCGTAAAGAGGGGGCAATGATTAAGTCTTTTGTGGCCCTTAAAATCAAATTTTCGTTGGAAGGTGGATATATTATGGACTATAAAATAGTTGAGAAGGATGAGTTTAAGGTTGTAGGAGCATATAAGAAATTCAAATATGATTCAGCATTTATGGAGGTACCTTCATTTTGGAATGAGCATATTTCACAAGGAAAGACAAAGGATATATGCGGAATGTATGGTATCAACATTGATGAGGAAATGAGTGGTAATGAATTTGAATACCTTATTGCTGATGATTATACTAAAGAGAAGGAAGCTTTGGAAGGATATATAGTTAAAACTATTCCTAAGTTTACTTGGGCTGTTTTCCCTTGCTATGGACCTACAGCACCAGCAATTCAAGAAGTTAATAAGAAAATATTTTCAGAATGGTTACCAAACTGTAGAGATTATGAAATTGCAGCAGGATATAATATAGAAATGTACAGTGATCCAAGTAACTATGAAAAGGGGATTTTAGATGAAAATTACTATAGTGAAATTTGGATTCCAGTAAAGAAAAAATAGAGCTTAATTAATATAGGAGGGTACTGAAAAATCTATGTTTTCAGTACCCTCCTTTTAGTAGATAGGCTTATGCTATAATTAGCTTATTATCTGTAAATAGAGAACTATTGATATTATATTTTTTGTAAATATTCCTCTTTAGTTAGGGAATAATAAGGCTCTCCATTATAAAAATCAAATTCTTTTGGTAATCCATTAACAAAATATTGAAACTTGAATCCTAATTTTTGTATTACTCTATTTGACGCAATATTTTCGGGTTTTGCTAAAGCAATAATTTTATTAATTCCTATTGTATTGAAATAATAATCTATTAAAGCATTCATCATTTCAGTAGCATATCCTTTTCCCCAATACTCCCTTCCAATTAAATAGTATATTTCTTTATCAGGATAAAAGCAGTCAATAACACCAAAACCACCCCAACCAATAAATTTATTGTTATCCTTTAAAAAAACCGCAAAATTATATTTAAAATCGCCATCATAAGTAGTTTCATATAAATCAATCCACCACTTAAATGTTCCTTTGAATGCCTCAATAGATGTAACTTTCCAATCCAAGTAATTGAATAATTCTTCATCTTGCATTAATTCATAACACTCTACTAAATCATTCTGAATAAAAGGTCTAATTATTAATCTATCTGTTTCAATTCTCATTTCTTTTACTGTTTTCATTATTCTTACCTCTCATATAAACAATTATTTTTACAATTAGGAAATATAATATTAAAATATCAGGACAGAGATGGTTGGGAGCAAAGGTAATAGATAAGTTGGATGCTCCTAATAAAAAGCTTGCAGTTGCAACTTTAGAATAAGAAGTAATCCATAGAAATAACAATTATTTTATATATTTGTCAAAAAATTTATATGCAACTACACATAATCCAATAGGGGCACCAAATAATACTCCACCAATGATTATTGCAAGAATAAACTGTAAAGCTGAAAAATTTCCTGATAGTAGAAAACATCTCAACCCCAATGCAGAATTAATAAGAAAAAGTATTCCTGTAAACAAGCCTGGAGATATTTTTCTATCTTTAACTGTATAAAAAAAGTGGTCTCCGAAATTGATAAATCCCCATATTAAAATAGCCACCCCAAAACATGTGAAATTGTCATTCTCAAAGAAAAATAAAGATGCGGACAGTAAAAGTAAGGGATAATAAATAAAAATATTATTTGCCATCCAATGTCCATGTGTCATGTGGAAGGGTAGCCATTTATGTTCGTACATCCATTTGGGAAAATTGCCAATTGCTTCTTCAAAAAGATGAAAGGGCATATAGAGAATAATATTTATTACAATGTAATTAGTTATGTTCATTTTCATCACTTTCTTTCTCTAATAATAATTGCGCCTCAAATTCCTGTTCCCATTTTTCAAGAGTTTCTAATAGCATGTACTGTTGCTTTAGTATGGTTCTGCCAAATAGAGGAATGTGTTCATGACTGGGTAATTGTTCAGTAATTTGCATTTTGGTATTATGAATGCTGTTTTTTATATTCTCTATACATTCCTTGGAAGCATGGTCATCAAGTAGAGATAAGTTTACAATTACAGCATTAAAGTCCAAAAATATTCTGGTTTGTGCTAATGAAGTCTTAGTCATTAAATCATTAAAATATGTTTTACCCTCTGGTGTTATTGTATAAACAGTTTTTTCAGGCATATTTCCATTTTTAGTGGATTCGCTTGTGACAAACCCTTTAGCCTCATATTGAACAACTTTCTTGTAAACTGTATAGGAGCCAATCTTTACCCAACGGGATAGATTTCTATCCTCAATTTGCTTTTGTAATTCATAGGGGCTTTTGGGACTTTCGCAAAGAGAACCTAAAATTATTAAATCAATTGTAGACATATATTACCTCTTTTATTGCATTAAGCGCTACTGTATTATACAGTAGTATTTGGAAAAAATCAACAAATCAATGTGGAGTATAAGATCCGCAAGTGCTAAAGAAAGAGTAAAATTTTTATTTACCATGTGGTGAGCGTATCTGTGTAGAAACACAATTGGCAGGTAATTTAAAAGAGAGAATGTTTATTATTTGATGAATTCGGTATATAATAATATATAAATAAACTTCTTCTAGGAGGTACTTTATATGAAAAATAATGATATTGATTTATATGATATTTTTACAAAATATTCCTATAATGATATTATGAAATTACTTCAAAGCTCAAAAAGCAAAGAAGAACAAGATTTTTATGCGAATTTATCCAACATCATATTACAACGAGAGCAAATGAAAGTTATAGGTAAGTAATATGAAAAATTATACTATATTTGCAGGGGTTAATGGAGCAGGAAAAACTTCTATATATAAATCTATTTATTATAATGAAAATATAGATGAGAAAAGAATAAACACTGATGAAATGGTTGCAAGAATAGGTTCTTGGAAAGATACTAATATCCAAATTAAATGTGCAAGAGAAGCTGTAAAATTAATAAAAAAATATATAGTTGAAGGTATATCATTTAACCAAGAAACTACTTTATCGGGGAAGAGTATAATTAGTAATATAAAACTAGCAAAGGAAAAAGGATTTTATGTTACTATGAATTATATAGGGGTTGAAAGCATTGATATTGCTAAAGAAAGAGTTGCAATACGAGTGAGTAAAGGTGGTCATGGTATACCAGAAGAGGCTATAGAAAGAAGATATAGTGATTCATTAGAAAATTTAAATAGAGTAATCAGTATGTGTGATAAAATTAATATATATGATAATACCGAAATGCTCAAATTGGTAATGGTTGTTAACAATGGAGAAATAATTTGGAAAGATAGAAAGAGTCCTGATTGGTTAAATATGAATATTAATAATAAGCAGTAGAAATTAAGAAGATTTTACTGCTTATTTTTTATGGAAATATACAATTAATACTTTAAATTGAAATATTATTAATTATATTATATGTGGGAAAGTCTATAATTTTTTACTTACGGTATGGTGAAGCATACATAAATAAATAATTTTTCACTAAATTTAATAATATGAATTTTCATTAATATAATATGGTATCTTCACAACAACTTACTTTAAATGTTAAAATATGAATAATAGAAGCAATTTAAGTAAGGATGTGTTGAAAAAAGTATGCAAAAATATGATCAGGATAATCCAAAACTTATTAATTCTATGGTATGTACTATAGATATATTAGGATTTTCACAAATGATAATAGACTCTTGTAGTAAGGGATACGGAAATAAGCTACTTAGTGATATTAGCTCTCTTATAAATAAGAATAAACAATGTATACTCCCAAATAAATATAGTCAAGGTAAGATAAAAATATATACTGATAATATGATTGTTGGATACCCTATAAAAGATGATGGGGAGGAAGAATTAGACGAAATATTGGATAACGTATCAGAATATCAATTTAACCTAGCACTAGAAGGCCTTTTTGTTAGAGGGGGAGTGAGTGTAGGTGAATTTTATATAAATGAAGATATTGTTTTTGGACCAGCTCTTTTGGATGCGCATAATACTGAGATTAATCTAGCCAGCTATCCAAGAATTATATTAGACCATAAGACAGTAAGTAGATTACAAAAGTACATAAATAATTATGATGTTGCGCCACAAAAGAAGAAAATACTTATTGGTAGTGATGGACAGTGGTTTTTAAATTATTTAAATACTATATTTAAATATTACACAGAATGTAATAATGAATATGAGTTTGAAAAAGTACAAATAGAGTTACTTCTTAGGCATAAAGTTAAAGTTGAAGAAATGCTAGATTTAAGTAAAAAAAATATAAGTGTATGGGACAAATATGTTTGGACAGCTAATTATCATAATTATTTCTGTGATTTAAATTTCCCTAATGAAAAACAATTACAAATATCAAGAAAGAGGTTACTTTCATGGCCTAGAGAAATCTCTAAAAATGATTTTTAGCATAATAGATTAGAAATATTATATTTATGTTGGAATAAAAGTATATCTATTGACAAATTTTGCATTAGAACATATACTAAGATTGTAAAAGACAAATATACAATTGAATAAAAATCGGTAGGTGAGGTTACCATAGGGATACGGGTTGCTGCCGCAGAGTAGTGGAGACACTATGAGAAGGTTAGCAGAATACGTCGAGAATTAAGGCGTATTTTAATGCAATTTCATTGCCCTATGAAGCTAAAGCTTGAACGGATAGAGAGTCTATTTTTATGTAATTAATAAGCTTTTTTTTTATATCCTCGTTCAGCTTTAGGTGAACGAGGATTTTTGTTTTTTTAAATAAAAGTGAGGTGATTATAAGTGGAACCGGAAAGTAGTAGAATTGGGATAGACGATGATTATCCCGGAGAAAAATATTTTTTTGGCAATATGAATAAAGAAAATAACTGTATAAGTATTGAAATATTATCTAAGTATCTACAACTAAGGTACTGCTTATTTTCTGATGATAAAATTATATTTTTTAGAAGAGGTAATCATTAGTAGAGGTTAATTCAATAAATTTTTACTTATGTCTATTCCAATGGTGTATAAAATTTTAAATCTAATTATACAGGAGGAATAGAAATGAAATTTTTTTTTGATAAAGATAAAGTTAATAAAGCGGTTATAGAAAAAAATGTTAACAGAGATGAAATATCTCAAAAGTTACTTCAATTTGGATTATTAGAAAGAAAGGATATGCTAAAAAAGCTTAATACTAAAATTGAAGGACTTACAAATAAAGAAGCTGAAAAGAGATTGGAGGAATATGGACACAATGAAATAAATCATGCTAATAAAGAAACTTTGCTTAAAAAATTAATTAATGCATTTATAAATCCATTTTCTGTAATACTAATTTTACTTGCAGTAGTATCTTTTATTACAGATTATGTAATTGCTTCACCTGAAGATAGAAGCTTAGGGACAGCAATAATTATAGGAATAATGGTTACAATAAGCGGAAGTCTTCATTTAATTCAAGAAGGCAGATCGAATAAGGCTGGGGAAAGATTAAAGGCTATGATTAAAACTACAGCTATGGTTATACGAAATGGAGATGCAAATGAAATTTCTATCTCTGAAATAGTTCCAGGAGATGTGGTACAACTTGCAGCAGGTGATATGATTCCAGCAGATGTAAGAATAATCTTTTCTAAAGACTTATTCATTAGTCAATCTTCAATGACAGGAGAGTCTGAACCAGTTGAAAAGCATAGTGAGCTACATCAATATACAAAAGATAAGAATGTATTGAGCCATTTAGAGTTAGAAAACTTAGCTTATATGGGAACAAATGTTATTAGTGGAACTGCTACTGCAATTGTTAATTCAACAGGAAATGAGACATGCCTTGGAACTATGGCAGATTCAATTACAGAAAAAAGAGAAGTTACAAGTTTTGATAAGGGTGTAAATTCAGTAAGCTGGGTATTAATTAGATTTATGGCATGTATGGTGCCAGTTGTATTTATAATTAATGGAATAACAAAAGGTGATTGGCTTGAGGCATTTTTATTTTCTTTATCAGTAGCAGTTGGGCTTACACCAGAAATGCTTCCAATGATTGTTACTACAAACCTTGCAAAAGGTGCAGTAATGATGTCAAAACACAAAACAATAGTAAAAAGCTTAAATTCAATTCAAAACTTTGGAGCAATGGATGTTTTGTGTACAGATAAAACTGGAACACTTACAGAAGATAAAATTGTTTTAGAACGTCACCTTGATATTCATGGAAATGAAGATTTTAGAGTATTAAGACACGGCTATTTAAACAGTTATTTTCAAACAGGTCTTAAAAATTTGCTTGATATAGCAATACTTGAACATGGTGATGAAGAAGGTTTTGATAATTTAATAACAATGTATGAGAAGGTAGATGAAATTCCATTTGATTTTACACGGCGTAGAATGTCAGTAGTGCTAGAAGATAAAAGTGGAAAAACACAGTTAATTACTAAAGGCGCAGTAGAAGAAATGTTGTCCGTATGTACTTTTGCAGAATATAGAGGTAGTGTAGTTGAACTTACAGATGATATAAAAGAAGAGATTCTTACAACTGTAGATGAACTTAATGAAAGCGGAATGAGAGTTATTGCAGTAGCCCAAAAAACAGATCCATCACCAAAGGACGTATTTTCTATTAAAGATGAATCAGAAATGGTTTTGATGGGTTATATTAGTTTCTTAGATCCGCCAAAAGAATCATCAACTAAAGCAATTAAGGCTTTACATGAAAATGGAGTGGATGTTAAAGTTCTAACTGGTGATAATGAAAAAGTAACAAAATATGTTTGCAATAAGGTTGGTATTCCTACAGTTAATATACTTTTAGGTTCAGACATTGAGGCAATGACCGACTTACAGTTAAAAGAGGCTGTTTTGAAAATTAATATATTTGCTAAATTATCTCCTGAGCAGAAATCTAGAGTAGTGTCAATTTTAAAAGATAATGGACATGTTGTAGGCTTTATGGGAGATGGAATTAATGATGCACCAGCAATGAGGAAGGCTGATGTTGGTATTTCCGTAGATACTGCTGTTGATATAGCAAAAGAGTCAGCAGATATTATTCTTCTTGAAAAAGATTTAATGGTGCTTGAAAGTGGTGTAATAGAAGGGCGTAGAATTTTCGCTAATATTATCAAGTATATTAAAATGACTGCAAGCTCTAATTTTGGGAATATGTTTAGTGTATTAATTGCAAGTGCCTTTTTACCCTTTTTACCAATGTTACCTGTTCAAATTCTAGTGCTAAACCTTATTTATGATATTTCATGTATCTCAATTCCATGGGATAATGTAGATGTTGATTATCTTAAAAAACCACGCAAATGGGATGCTTCTTCAATTGGAAGTTTCATGCGTTGGATAGGGCCAACAAGCTCAGTATTTGATATTGCAACCTACATTATTATGTTCTTTGTAATATGTCCAGCAGTTTGTGGTGGAGCATATGGCTCAGCAGGTGTAGATAATGTACTATTTATGACGTTATTTAATGCAGGATGGTTTATTGAATCATTATGGTCACAAACTCTCGTAATTCATATGATAAGGACACCCAAAATACCATTTATTCAAAGTAGAGCTTCTTTACCAATATTAATTTTTACAACAACTGCTATTTTAGTGGGGACAATGATTCCTTATACTAATTTAGGTGAAATGCTTGGAATGTCGCCTATGCCTTCAGTGTACTTCTTATGGTTAATAGGGATGATATTAGCATATATGGTTTTAGTAACAATATTGAAAAAAATATATATAAGAAGATATGGTAATTTTCTATAGTATTTAAAAATATAAGGAAGAATGTAATTAAGAAAGTTATTATTTTCTATAAAAATTTGATATAAAATAAGTAAGAAAAGGTGCTAATCTTGTGAGGATTGAGCACTTTTTTCTTTGTTTTTAACTTCTATATCAAGACCAAGAAGTTTAATCTTATTTTTTAAGTGATTTAGAATTAACCTAATAACATAAATAGTATCAAACATATCAAATACCACCTCCTAGCTATAGTGAAATAGTTCACAGAAACATTTGGAGTTGTAATAAATAAAAATAAAATCTGACATACTAATTAAGGTAATAGTATGCTATAAGGTAAAAATAGAGAAGAATTGTTTTTATCATAAATAATATAGAAAGGAGAATGAAAATATATGCCAACTAAGAAACATGTTCCACATGATAGAGGTTTAGACAATACTATGGATTTATTGAATGAGGGTTACATGTTCATTAAAAATAGGGTTGAACAATATAAGTCTAATATATTTGAAACTCATTTACTTGGGCAAAAAGTAATTTGTATGACTGGGGAAGAGGCTGCAAAAATTTTTTATGATCCAGAATTATTCTATCGAAATGGTGCTACACCAAAACGAGTACAAAAAACATTATTTGGTGTTGGTGCTATTCAGTCTATGGATGGTGAAGCACATATACATAGGAAGAATTTATTTATGTCATTGATGACTGAATCACATCAGAATGAACTTGCTAAGCTTACAAGGGATAGGTTACAAGATTCTATTAAGGGGTGGGAAAATAAAGAACAGATTGTTCTTTTTGATGAAGTAAGTGAAATCTTATGCAGAGTAGCATGTAAGTGGGCTGGAGTACCTTTAAAAGAATATGAAGTAAAAGAGAGAGCAGAAGACTTTACTTTAATGGTATATGCTTTCGGTGCTCTTGGACCTCGACATTTTAAGGGAAGAAGAGCGAGAACTAGAGCAGAAGAGTGGATTAAGGGAATCATAGAAGATGTACGCTCTGGGAATATTAAGGCTGAAGAAGGCTCAGCACTTTATGCTATAGCTTTTTATAGAGATATTGATAAAAATCATCTAGATAGCCATATGGCTGGGATTGAACTTATCAACGTACTACGTCCTATTGTTGCTATTTCAACATTTATTGTCTTTGAAGCATTAGCACTACATGAGTATCCAAAGTCCAAAGATAAGCTATTATCAGTAGATGAGAATGAGCTTAAAATGTTTGTACAGGAAGTTAGACGCTACTATCCCTTCACTCCTCTTTTAGGAGCAAGGGTTAAAAAGGATTTTGTCTGGAATAAGTGTAAATTTAAAGAAGGAATGCTTGTACTACTTGATGTTTATGGTATTAACCATGACCCGAGAATATGGAATAATCCTGATAAATTTTGTCCTGAGCGTTTTAAAGAACGAAAGGAAAACTTATTTGATTTTATACCTCAAGGTGGAAGTAATCCTGAAAAGGGACACAGGTGTCCAGGAGAAGGAATTACTATTGAAATCATGAAAGCTAGTCTAGATTTTCTTGTTAATAAGATTGAGTATGATGTTCCAAATCAGAATTTAAGTTATAGTATGAAAAGAATGCCCACTCTGCCTGAAAGTAAATTTATAATGAGTAATATTAGACGAAAGAACCAAAATAATTAATAATACTATATACTGTAAGCTTAGTAACTAATTAATATCAGATATTCTGCAAATTTACATGATATATACATAATAATAAAATGGGAAAACCTCACTTACTTATGATACGGGGAACCGTACCACAAGTAAGTGCGAAAAGTACTCTTAAGCTAGTGTTTTCAATGGCTAAGAATATTTTTGCTTGTGAAGATACCGTATCATAAGTAAGATGAAATTTATAAAAGGGTATCTTAGCGAGGTTCACCAAGGTTCTAGAAGAAAGTGAAACTAGAGAGCGATAGAATAAGTTTTTACATAGTATAATATCAGAAATAATTATAAATGAATTTGAGTAGGTGAGGTATGAAATATGAGGTATCAAGCGGAGCGGTAGTATTTACGCGTAAAGAAAATAATATTTATTTTGCGATTGTAAAATCTTTAGAAGGATATTATGGATTTCCAAAAGGGCATATTGAAGCAAATGAAACTGAAGAAGAGGCTGCATTAAGGGAGATATATGAAGAAATAGGTATAAGAGCACATATTATTAAAGGATTTAGAACAATAGATGAATATCCAATTCCAAATAAGAAAGATGTTATTAAAAGAATAATATATTTTGTTGCAGAGTATGATAAGCAAAAGCTATGTTATCAAGAAGATGAACTAGAAGGCGCTTATTTAATGAAATATGAGGAAATAATGAATGTACTTCAATTTGATAGTTCAAAAAGAATATTAAAGGAAGCAAAGACGTTTATTAAATAAATTATAATTTATAGTGGTGATATTAAGACTTTTAAATAGAAAAAAATAATATAGGTTTATTTTTTATAAAAATTTGATATAATATAAGTGAGATTCTATATCTTTGATTTAGTGAATCGAACTTATGCAAGGCTAAATAAGAAAAACTTAGTGCGATAACACTAAGCAATCCTTAGAACATTTATTTTGTTTTAGGGCTATTGGAAATATAATTGGTTATATAAACAAAATGATGCTAATCTTTGCGGGATGGAGCATCTTTTTGTTTGCTTTTAATTTCAATATCAAGACCAATAAATTTTACTGAAATCTTTAAATAATGAACAAAAAGATTATGTTTTAAAACTAATCTAATTATATAAATAACAACAAAGTTCTTTATAATTAATTCTAGCATATCCAATACCACCCCCTAACTATGATGAAGTATCACCAATAGTCCAAGGGGATAAAACGTTCAAAACCCCCGTAGCCATCCACTACGGAATTTCTAAATAATACTTTAGAATTATAGCATAATTATGTAGAATATAGACACAAGAATAAAATGGTAAAGCATCATTTACTATTGTTGCGAAGAACCGTATCATAAGTAATATTAAATAACAAAATATGTTATGATAAGATAGTAAATAAGTTTTAAGTGAAAGACAAATATGATAAAAGTACAGAGCAACAATTATTTGATTTAGCACAGAGAGTTTCAGATGAGAAATTTAGTACAAAGTTTTTGGAGTGGAAAACACGTTCTCACTTAACATTATATGAAAATTATTGATACGAATGGATGGGAGTGGTATTGTCCAGATAATTGGGTATTGCATGGTACCATTTCACTCACTAGTGAAGATGAAGAAAGTGTTTTTTATAAAGCGAGTAATTTGATATTACATGACTTTAATAAAATATGTGGTGAGTTCATAGCAATTGGATTAGTTAATAAGTTATAATCATAAAAAGAATTTTGATGATTATAACTTACTAAAAAGCCAACTAAAGATTTTTATAGTATATGGAGGTATTATGGAACAGATAATTGAAGCTAAATCACTACTGAAAACTAAAGATTTGTTGCCTATTTTTGCTGAAAGTGTATATAACCCCACAGAGGAAAGGCTAAATAATCGTGCAGATAAGTACATTACAAATCAGAGTACTGCAATATTTGCAATTAAAAATAATGATACGTATAAAGGTATTATTATTTTGGATATAAATAATATTAAAGAAATCACAATACTCGAAATTGCAGTTACTAACAATTGTCAAAAATCTGGTATTGGTAGTTCTTTGATTAATCATTGTATTAAGACATTTAAACCTAATGATATTGTAGCTGAAACAGATGATGATGCTGTTGGATTTTATAAAAAGCTCGGTTTCGATATATTATCCTTAGGGGATAAATACAGAGTAGGTATAACAAGATACAGATGCATTTTAAAATGCAAATAGAAAAAATAGTTACTTCGCAATCTTAAATTATGGTGAGCATTAAATTCCAAATTGTCAGGATATTAGGAATGTTATTTAAATTGTTTATGTTTCCTTATACTTAACAAGAAAGCCATAACTAATTAAGTATTACACAAAAATATTTAAAATTCAGGAATATCAGTATGTGGATATTGTACTGCAATTCGATTTTCTGGTTTTGTATCCACTGAATAAAGAACAATTAAAAATAACCATTCTAATGGTTTCATTAAAAAATAAATCAAATCTGCTGTATAAGCATATTTTGCTCCAATCAGTGTATTGTCATATTTGTATTTTTCTAAAAAGAAGTTGTAGGTTAAACATCTTCAACCATAATTTCTATCTTCACGCAGTATTTTTCTTCATCTCTAATTGAAAGTTCATTTAGAGGGTATTCTTCATATGCATTGCCACAAACTCGCAAATTATTTTCTTCTATAAATGTAAATAGCTTTTTATAAAGTTTTTCTGATTTCCCATAACCACATCTTCCATAGAGTACCACATATTTACCTTCTGGTTTATAAGAATTGTGATCATTTTTTACCTTGAAATAATGTTGAACAACTAATAAAGGATTTTCAAAGTTGAAACTTTCTTTATAAACAATAGTGCCAAGAGGATAGCCTGAATCGAATCCTTTTTCAGCAGCATAATCATAAAATGAAATTATAGAATCATCTAGGTCATCAGTAGAAAATATAGGTCCTAAAAAAATGGGCTCTTTTTCTTTATATTCTATTTTTATATTGTTTTCTTCAGAATTAAGAGCATCTTCAGCCATATCTACATATAATTCCATGATTTCCAGAGTACATTGAAGTTTTTTCATTTCCTTTAATATATTTTCTCTCTGTGATTTAAACAAAGAAAACATCTCATAAGGAGTACGTCTGTCTGTATACTTTTTGATTTCTTCTATACCAATGCCAAGTTCTCTTAGTGAAGTTATTAAATATGCACTGGTAAGCTGCCTTTGAGTATAATATCTATAGCCATTTTCTCCACGACATTCTGGAGACAATAACCCAATTTGGTCATAATATCTTAAGTTTTCACGTTTAATACCAGTAAGACGTGAAAATTCCTTGATAGTCATATAAGTTATATTTTTCATTAGTAGGTTACACCACCCTATTTTTTATCAGCCTATTGACATTAAAGTCACTTTAACCTTTATACTAACACCGAACAGAGATTTCTGCAAACTTAGTTACATAACGGAGGTAAAATATGAAGTATTTAAAACTGTTCCTAAAAGAGAGAAAAGGAAAAGTAGCAATAACATTGGTTATGCTTTTAGGGCAAGCAATAGGAACATTACTAATTCCATTTCTAATAGCTAATATTGTTGATAATGGAATTTTAAAAGGAGATATAAATGAAATTCTTCGTATAGGAGTGCAGATGATAATAGTTTTAATATTAACAACTATTGTATCTATTTTGGGAAGCTATTATTCTGCTGATTTAGCAGCAGTTTTTGGTTATGACATGAGAGATAAGGTTTTTCGTAAGAGTCAGGAATTATCCATTCGAGAATTTGATACTATTGGTGTTTCATCTATGATTACACGTACTACTTCTGATATATCAAATTTGCAACAGACTCTTGGACTGGTCTTTCAGATGATAGTTCCAACTCCACTTATTATATTGGCATCTATTGTTATGACATCATATGCTAGTTTGCCACTATCATTAATATTGATTTTATGTGTAGTGATTTTTATTTGCTTTTCTATAGTGGTACTAAAAAAATCAAATTATATATCTCAGAGAGTCCAGGCTAGATTAGATAATATTAACCAAGTAGTAAGAGAAGCTATTACTGGAATACGTGTTATTCGTGCTTTTGGGAATGAAAAGTACGAGGAAGGTAGATCAAGTAAAGCTTTTGAGAAGTATGCTACAGATATGATTAAGCTTAATAAACTATTTGCTGTTTTGAATCCTAGCGTATGGATTATAATTGGTTTGTCTATGGCGGCTATAGTTTGGTTAGGTGGACTGCTTTCCATGAAAGGAGATATGGAAATAGGACAAATTACTGCAGTTACGGAATACTCAATTATTACATTAAGTTATTTAATAATGGCAACAACAACAAGTGTTACACTTCCTAAAATGAAAGCATGTCTTAATCGTATTGAAGAAGTATTAGATATTAATCCAGAAATTCAGGATTTAAGCAAAGAACAAGTAGGGGTACAAAGTAATGCACCAGTTGTAGAATTTAAAAATGTATCCTTCTTTTATCATGGAGCAGAGGAACCAGTTATAAAAAATCTATCATTCTCCTGTAATAAAGGACAGACTACAGCTGTTATTGGAAGTACTGGTTCAGGTAAAAGCACTATTTTTAATCTTCTTCTTAGATTACATGACATAGATGAGGGAGAGATTAATCTATGTGGTGAGGATATACGAAGCTTATCACAAGAAGAATTAAGAGATAGAATTGGTTGTATTCCTCAGAAGGCATTCTTATTTAGTGGTACAATTGAGGACAACCTAAAAATGGGATATAAGGATGCAACTAAGGAAGATATGAAGAGAGCATTAATGATTTCTCAGGCAGATTCATTTGTAGATAAATTGCCTGATGGATTACATTCTGAAGTTTCTCAAGGGGGATCTAACTTCTCAGGAGGACAGAAACAACGTTTGGCTATTGCAAGGGCACTTATAAAAAAAGTATCAGTATACATTTTTGATGATAGTTTTTCTGCATTAGATTCAAAAACTGATTCTGAACTTCGTAAAGCCCTAAAAGAAAATATGAAGGATGCAGCTAAGATAATAATTGCCCAGAAGGTAAGTACTATTATGGATGCAGATCAAATCCTAGTAATGGATGAAGGAAAATTAGTAGGTATTGGGAACCATGATACCCTAATGAAAAACTGTTCTGTATATCAGGATATTGCTAAAAGTCAGATGAATATAAAGGAGGCTTGATTTATGCATAATAATAATGAACAAGATAATGAAATGACCTCATTTAGTCAGGATATCCCTAAAAATACGAAAAAGACTCTTAATCGGTTAATGAAAGGATTAAAGCAGCAGTATAAAAAGCTATTAATTGTAGGTATATCAGTATTAATCAGCAGTGCAGCCTATGCATGTATGCCACTTATGATTGGGAAAGCTATTGATAATTTAGTAAATGCAATTAGCAATTTTACTGGTTCTGAAAGTATTTTTTCTATGGTTACAAATGCAATAGCTACGCCAGTTTTAGTATTAGTAATACTTTCAATATTAAATAGTTTACTTACTTATATGCAACAGTACATAATTGCAAGTGTTGGTGAAAATTTAACATTATCACTTCGTAGGGAAATAAGTAAGAAAATAAATAGGCTTCCACTTAGCTATTTTGATTCCCATAAAACAGGAGAAGTTATGAGTAAAGTCACAAATGATCTTGAAAAAGTGTCAGTAGTTATGCAGGTTGGCTTTATGCAGTTTATAACTTCTTCCTTGACAATTGTATTTACAATTATTGCAATGATTTCATTGAATCCAAAGTTAACTATTTTGGTTCTTATATTTGTAGGAATCAGTGCTATTGCAACAAACTTTGTATCTAAATTAAGTCAGCGTTATTATGGAGAAAATTTTGCTGCTATGGATGAGTTAAGTGGGAAAATTGAAGAAGTATATTCAGGTAATAGTGTGATAAAGATATTTAATCAACAATCTCAGGTTATTGAAGATGTTTCTAAGTTGAATAAAAATCAGTTTGAAGCAAATAGAAAAGCACAATTTGTTGATTTTGCCATATATCCAACTATAAGATTTTTGGGTCAATTAGGTTTTGTGGCAACAGCTATTGTAGGAGGAATAATGACACTTAATGGTTATATTTCTTTGGGTGCTATTCAGGCATTTTTACAATATGTAAATCAAATTTCTGAGCCTGTTACTATATCTTCTTATGTTATTATGTCATTGCAATCTGCTATAGCTGGAGCTGAGAGAGTCTTTGAATTCTTAGATGAAGAGGAAGAGATTATAGATAATGCATCTTCTAAACATGAAATATCTAATGGAAGAGTAACGTTTAATAATGTAAAATTTGGATACACACCAGAGAAAACTATAATAAAGAATTTGAATTTAGAAGTTAAGCCTAATGAAATGGTAGCTATTGTTGGTCCGACTGGTGGAGGAAAAAGTACATTAATTAATCTAATTATGCGTTTTTATGAGTTGAATGGTGGAACAATTTCAATTGATGGAGTTAATATTGCTGAGTTTTCTCGTAGTGAATTGCGAAGACAAATTGGTATGGTACTTCAAGATACATGGCTATTTGAAGGCACAATAGCTGATAATATTGCTTATGGTAAGATCGATGCAACAAAAGAGGAAATTGTAGCAGCGGCTAAAGCTGCCTGCTGTGATCATTTCATTCGTACACTTCCTAAAGGATATGATACTGTAATCTCTAGTGAGACATCTACTATATCAGAAGGACAGAAGCAACTTTTAACTATTGCTCGTGCAATGCTAACTAATCCTACAATTATGATATTGGACGAAGCTACTTCTAGTGTAGATACAAGAACAGAAGTAGAAATTCAAAAAGCCCTAACAAGACTTATGAAGGATAAAACAAGTTTTGTTATAGCTCACAGATTATCAACAATCCAAAATGCTGATAAAATTTTGGTTGTAAGAGATGGTGATATAGTAGAGAGCGGAAATCATGAGAGCCTTCTAGCACAAAAAGGTTTTTATGCTTCTCTTTATTACAGTCAGTTTGGAGTGGCTATTTAAATTAAATTGTTACTCTTGAAGATTCAGGATGGAATAACATTTTAGGCACTAAATCTAGCGGAAAGCAATATTTTAAGAAAGTATCAGAAAATAGTGAGGACGATATTTTTTCAGACAAAATTTCAAAAGCTTCTAGATATAAGAGAGCTTCTAATATGTGGCTTAGTTTTGCTATTAGTTATTTTGTCATATTAGTATCATTGGTTTTAACAGGCACAATAAATCTTAATGCATTTATAAAGCATCAAAGTTATATAAAGAAACAATAAAAGATTAAATGAATTATGTATATTAGTATATTAATTAGCACAATAATAAAAGGTATCTTTATATTTGTTTTAGCGCTAGTTCTAAGTAAATTAATTGGTATTAAAATTATTTCACAAATGAATTTCTTTGATTTTATTATGGGAGTATCTGTAGGCTCCATGATTGCTAAAATTATAATTAATAAAGATCATGTAGTATTTTCAGGAATTATAGCATTAATAGTTTTTACATTATTAACTATAGCAACTAGCTATTTAAATTTAAAAAGTTATACAGCTAGAAGGATAATAAATGCTAAAACATTGATATTAGTAGAAAATGGACGTATTATTGATAAAAATATGAAAAGGCTTAGGATTACAATAAATGAGCTTATGATGAAGTTAAGAGAAAAGGATGTTTTTAGATTAGAGGATGTACAATTTGCATTAATGGAGAGCAATGGACAAGTATCAGTATTAATAAAGGCAAATAAAAAGCCAGTAACTCCATACCATATGGATCTTAAGGTAAAAAATATTTCTTTACTAAATGATATTATAATTGATGGCAAAATAATTGATAAGAATCTTGCAATTGCTGGTATAAGTAAAAAGTGGTTACAATCTGAACTTAAAAAGAAAAGTATAAATAACATTGAAGATGTTTATTATGCAGGTGTAGATGAAAATAAAAAACTAACTATTTCAGAAAAGTATCCTGATGATTTTAATCCGGAAAATAAATTTGGTATAGAATAAAAATATTACCCATTTGAATATTACATAAAAACACGGTTGTTAAATAATTCCATATATGATATATTTTGATAGAAGTATATCTGAGGGGTGATATTTGTGAGAAGGGGAAAAAATAAAATAATTCTGGCTTTATTTGTAATTTTAATCTTTGTTAATGTAGCCTTACCAACTAGTGCCAAAGAAAACAGTGAATTACAATTAAATGTAACTACGGAAAAGGAAGTATATGAACAAAAGGATGAAATTAAATATTCTATTAAACTTGATAATAATTATAGGTCAGATGTAACAGATATAAGTGTCAAGGCAATTATTCCTAAAGGACTAAAGGTTCTAGATACACAAGGGGAGATAACAGAAGAGAATGTTATCTGGCAGGTTAATTCAATTAAAGCGGGGGAATTAGTTGAATTAGAAATTACATTAAAAATGGAAGAAAAGCAAAGCGACCATATCATAGTAGATGTAGATGTTGATAAGCCAGTAGAAGGTAAAGAGGGTAATAACAAATCTTCAGAATCAGATAATATGCCAATTACGAGTGATGCTAACACAATGATAAAAACAGGAATTGTTATGTTATTAGTAGTTGGATCAACAGTATTTCTTATGAAAACTAAAAAAGGGAAAAAAATTATTTCTATTTTTATTGTTTCTACTTTTATGGGTGGATTAGTTTTTGGTAATGCAACTCCAGTAAAAGCCAAAATTATTGATATTAATACATCTAAGGAAAAAACTATTACTATTTCTGAGGAAGATTATACAGTTAATGTAGAAGTAACTGGAAAGTGTCAATTGGCAGATGAAGAAGAAAATGATGATGGATTTCAACGAGCAAAGTCTTGGGAAGATATGATTGATACTGATGGAGACGGACTTCCAGATGACTATGAAAGTGAAATAGGAACAGATCTAAATAATCCAGATACTGATGGAGATGGGCTTTCAGATGGTTATGAAGTATTACATTCATCAACTAACCCATTGAAGATCTCTACTTTAGACAATGGTGTAAGTGATGCAGACTTAGATACAGATGAAGATGGACTTACTACAATAAAGGAATTTCAATTAGGAACAGATCCTCTTGTTGTAGATACTGATGGAGATGGACTATCAGATGGAGAGGAAGTTACTATTCATAACACAGATCCTCTTGTTACAGATACAGATAAGGATACTGTGTTAGATGGAGATGAAATATTAATAGGATTGGATCCATTAAATCCAAAAACATTTTCTTATCCAGATAAAGAGTACAAGTCAACTCAAAAGGTGAATGCTGAAAATAAATTATTAGAAGAGATTAATAAGGATAATGATGATTATAAATTAAGTTTAGAATTTGAAGCACAGGGAAGTGTGTATTCGAATTTAATTGTAAGAGAAAGTGCATATTCATCTATTCTAAAAAATGATAGTATACTTGGTATAGCACCTGAAATTATATCTACTAATAAGGACAATAATATTTCTACTGTAAAACTTAAATTTTCAATAAGTGATATAAACATTCATGAGAAGTATAGTACTGAAGATTTAAAGGGTGTTCGTAGATATAATGTGTTTTGGTATAATGAAGAAGAAGGGTTATTGATGCCAATAACTACTGAAGTAGATGAGGTTAATAACACTCTTATAGCTGATGTAGAAAAGGTTGGAACTTATTGTTTAGTAGACATGGAAAAGTGGTTAAGTAATTTAGGGTATGAAATTGCAGATAATAACCAATTTCAATCTAAAACATTCTCTATGGAAAATAAGGATATTTTGCAGGAGAAGGTAGAAGCAAGTGCCAAGAGTGATGCATCATATAGTAGTGTAAATAGATTGATGAATAAAAATGCAATTATGAATCCAGAGGAAGAGTCAAAAGATAAAATTGATGTTATATTTAATTTGAATAATAATGTTAAAGGACTTACTTTATCTGAATTTCAAAGCATTAAAACAAATATTGAATTAATTGGAAAAGCTTTGTTCTATGAAACTAAGGATGTTAGGATTTATGTTCTTGATCAAAATGGAAATGTTGTAGAAACATCTTTTGGACAAGAATATGCAAGTAATACAACACAATTATCTTCAATGATACAGAAATTATTAAATACACCACCACAAACACCGTATATAGATAAACAAGTAAATACAATGATTAATACTCTGCCATTAAGGGCTGATGCATTTAAAACATCAATATTTATTGGTAATGCATATATGTCCAGCGAGACTAATTCTCTTATACAGAAGGTGGCAGATGCTAATATTCATTGTTGTATAGCTGAACCAGCTACTCAAGTAGGTTCTTGGTATGATAGATTATCAAAAGAAAGCAAAGGATTACTAATTTATAGCTACATTGATTTTACAGAGGAAGTGCTAGAATTTATTTATGGCTATTTACCTAATGTACCAATGTATAAATATAAGATGATTACATCTGCTGGCTTGAAGCTAATTGTGTTAAATGCAGAATTAAATTCAAGGGGGATTACTGATACAGATGGTGATGGATTAACAGATTGGGAAGAGGTAGACCAAAAGAAGGTTACTGTTAATGGAGATGGTTCTGTTAATTTACCAACCTATATTGAGTATTTAGAAATGACAAAGTTTGGTAGCTTATTTAATAATTACAATTTGTCTAGGTACAACAATATATATGAAATAAATGGAAAAAATCTAATGGAGATATTATCTGAAATTTATGTATTACCAATAAAATCTGATCCAACTCTAAAAGATAGTGATGAAGATGGCATATTAGATATAGATGAGAGTAAATGGGATGGAGTGGATGAAAGATACAAAAATATTGGTCCACTTCATAAAGATACAGTAGAAACTTTATTTCCTGAAATAAAAAATAACGAGGAAAATAAATCCAGTTATCCATCTTATGTTACAATTAAAGATAATGATGTTACACTACATGTGGAAATAGTATTTAAAGAGGATGCTAATAAGATTGCTAGTACATCTCTTAAAACTACAAATTTATCTGCAAATCATCAAACAGAAATGGACAATATTATTAATAAATTAGGTAATCAAATAACCTTTAAGGAACTGATAATGGATGGTATACGAAGTCGATTTGAAGGAAATTATACAGGTAATGAATATGACTTTTATAAGGACCTAAAAGTTAATTTTAATGTTGAAATATCAGAAAATACAAGCTCCATTACATGGTTACAAAAAACTATTACTGTAAATGTAAAAGATGGTGTTTGTGGAGTATGCAATCAGTCTGGTGTAGATTGGAAAACAAACTGTAATCGTGTTGTGACAATGTATTCTAGCTATTGTAAGGAGAGTGGACATAAGAATAAAAAAAGTAGTGCATGTTCTAAGTATTCAGGTAGTTTATATAGTTTAGGACAATATGAAGGAACATCAGCACATGAATTTGGACATGTATTTGGGTTAAAAGACTTATATGGTAGTGCTTCAGTAAATCATGGATATGAGCCACTTTCTAATGCAGAAATCATTTATAGCAATTTGGATTTTGGTTTGCCACAAAGCAATGGATTAATGAGGAACAATGGAAATGCTTGTGCAAATGATATAGAAATGATATTATTAGCTTTTAGTGAGAATACATGGCAATATTATGTGCCAAGTGGAAAAGATCAAGTTATGTCAAAGGCAATAAAATCAAATGTTATATTTAGAAATGAAGCAGATCAGAAAAACTATGTATGGAATTCAAGCACATATAAATTTGAATAAAATAATTAAATTGTGAGGAATAGTATGAGATATTTAACTTTATGTATGTGTTTAGTAATGTTAGTTATAAGTAGTTATGGTTGCAGTGCTAAAGGGCAAGATGAGAAATTAGTGGATGATTCTAAACAAATTCAGGAATTCACAGATAAAGAAATTGTAGAAGATAAGTTTAAGCAATTAATTACTTATTGTAAAGAAAATCAAGATATAATTACAGCAGTATCTGAGGAGATGTTAGAAATAGTTTCAATTAGTGGGGATAAGGCAATTACTAATTATAATTTTGAAGAAGTAATAGATAGCATAGAAAATCCTGATTATGAATTATTAACTAAAACAATCAAACTAAATCCACCATCTGGTGATGAAATTGAAGAAAATAAAGTTTTTTATTTCAACTGTTCCCTTAATAATGGAATTTATAAATTGGGAGTATTATATATAAAGGAAAATGAAGTTGATATTGAAGAATATTTAAAGGTCAGATATAAAAGTATTGATAGAATCGAAAAAATAACTAATAGTATTTATGTTACTTTAGAAGAAACTATGGAGAATTAGGTAAAGAAAAATGGATTTACGAATTGAGAATGTTACTAGAAAAAACAAAGAGAAACAAAAAATAAAGGAAATATATAAATCTTCTTTTCCTAAAGGAGACCGTATGTCTTTTATTATGATGCTAATAATGGCAAAGATGAGCAGCACTGAATTTATATCATTTCATGACAAAGATACTTTATGTGGCTTTGTTTATATGTCAACAATTGAGAATTTAACTTTTGTAATGTTCTTAGCAGTTGATGAAAACATTAGGGGAAAGGGATATGGTAGCTTTATTTTAGAGAAAATTCAATCAATGCATACTAATAGTAAAATAATTGTTTCTATTGAAAGATGTGATCAGGAAGCAAAAGACATTAAACAAAGATTAAAACGTAAAAAATTCTATATTAATAACGGATATAAAGAGACTGGATATTTAGTGGAGCTAGGAAATAAAAAACAGGAAATCTTAATAAAGAATGGAGAATTTAATAAAGAGGAGTTTTTCTTATTCTTCAAGAAATATAGTAATGGCACTATGAAGCCAAAAATATTAAAAATAGGTTCTTAAAGAAAAAAAAATAAAAAAAGGTTGCATTTAAATAAATACTGTGTTATTATTAATGAGTAGCAAAGATTGCTAACAATAAAAAGTTTCATTTAGGTAAATAGTTTCTCGTAAATAAGAGATTATATATCAATTTAGAATCTTTAAATTTAGGAGGAATATTTATGACAGATAAGACAATAGTATGTAAAGATTGCGGAAGTGAATTCGTATTTTCAGTAGGAGAACAAGAATTCTACAAGGAAAAAGGATTCGAAAATGAGCCAACAAGATGTGTATCTTGTAGAAGAGCTAAAAAAGAACAAAATAGAAGATAATTTTAGATTGTTTTAGGTTGTAGTTTAAACTACAACCTTTTTTTTTATAGAAAACCCCACGTTAGAGGTGGGTTACAAAAGGCTTTTAGCTAGGGTTCACAACAAAAAACTCCTTCTGATATAATATAAAGAAAGGTTAAAAGCTACAGAATATAAAAATACAATTTAAATTTATTTGAGGTGAGTATATGGATAGAATATTATATGGTATGCCTACATTAATAGAATGTGATTCTTTAGATAAAACTATAAAGTTATGCAAAGAACTTAAACTAGATTTTATAGAAATTAATATGAATTTACCACAATATCAGAAAAATAATATAGATATAAATATGATGAAACGTAGTATTATAAATGATAATATATTTTTTACTATACATTTAGATGAGAATTTAAGAGTGTGTGATTTTAATGAAGAGGTATCAAAAGATTATATAAATACAGTGTTATTTACAATAGATATTGCAAAAAAATTAAATATACCAATACTAAATATGCATATGGATAAGGGCGTGTATTTTACTTTGCCTAATGAAAAAATATATCTATTTGAAAAGTACAAAGATATATACCTAAATAAATTAATTAAATTTAGAGATTTATGTGAAGAAAAGATAGGTAAAAGAAATATAAAGATTTGTATAGAAAATAGTGATGGTTATACAGATTTTATGAAAGAATCAATAGATATATTACTTCAGAGCCAGGTTTTTGCATTAACCTTTGATATTGGACATGATTATTGTATTGGAAATAATGATATAACATTTATAAAAAAGAATATAAATAAATTAAAACATATGCATATACATGATGCAACAAAGGATAAAAATCATTTACCACTTGGAAAAGGTGAAATTGATATTAAAGATAGGATAAACATTGCAGCAAAAAATAATTGTACATGTGTTTTAGAAACTAAGACAATAGAAGGTTTAAGGGAATCAGTACAGTATCTTAAAAATTATATAATAAAATGATTTTTGTTTTAGGGCTATTGGATTAAAAGTAATTTAGAGAAGGCGATATTATATGGATTTACGTTTAAAATTTAATGAAGATGTAAGAAATTATGATAACTATAGACCAACATACCCAAAAGAATTGTTTTCTGATATTATTAATTATTCTAATATATCAAGGGACTCTAAAGCATTGGAAATAGGAATTGGTACAGGACAAGCTACATTACCAATTCTGCAACTTGGTTGTAAAGTAACTGCAATAGACATTGGGGTTAACCTTACCAAATATGTTGCGGATAAGTATAGAGGTTATAGGAACTTTGAGGTTATTAATGCAGATTTTATTGAACACCAATTTGAAGCTGAAACTTTCAACTTAGTATATTGTGCAACCGCTTTTCATTGGTTACCATTAGAGGAGGGGTATAGAAAAGTGAGAAATATACTGAAGGATAATGGTGTTATAGCTTTATTTTGGAATCATCCATTTCCAAATAGAAAAGATGATATAAGTAATATTGCAAATAAGAAAATATATGATAAATATAGGCCATGTGATAAAGAGATAATTGAGTTTAGTAAAAATGATACTCAAAAACGGATTGATGAATTAGATCAATTTGGATTCAAGGATATAACTTGTAAATTATATTATAGACAAAGAACCCTTACATCAAATGAATATATCTGTTTATTAAATACATACTCAGACCATAGAGCATTACCTCTAGAAATAAAAAATAATTTTGAAACAGATATGAAAAATGCTATTGATGAAATAGGTGGAAAAATAAATATATATGATACAATGGATTTATATTTAGCAAGAAAGGCATAAATTTTAATTTCTATATTAATTCCAAGAAATTTAACATTTGTAATTAATTTAGAATATACATATAAATAATGTAATTGAAATATGTCAATGTATTAAAGTATAATGTCTTATGCTATAATTGATTAGTAAGTTATTGGGAATTCAGACGAATAAATAGAAGTTTGAATAGCCAAAAATATAATGGTGGAGGGGTATAATGGAGAATGATAATGATATCTTTATTGATTTTTTAAATCAATATAATGAGTGTTTTTACAATAAGGATATAGTAAGTCTAAAAGAGTTTTATGATAGTGAAAGTAATGTATTAATATATTTTGATAATCATAAAGGTAATGATACATATACTCTAGATGAACATTTGAAATTAATTTCTGACTTCTTTGTTAAGGGAAAGGAAACTGAGTCTGGAGGTGTTGAGAAGCTAATAATAGAAAACTTGAATATATTTCATAAAGAAAGTGCGGCTTGTTTATGTTTTATCTCCAAATATAAAAGTTTTCCAATTCCAGTAGTAAGGAGCACTTTATATTTAGAATGTATAAATGGTAAGTGGAAAATTGTTCATGCTCATTTTTCTTTCCAACCTGAAAAATAGAAATAGTGTTATAAGATATTAAGACTCTTACTTATAGTTAATCTATAGGTAAGGGTTTTTATTTACAATAAAAGAATAAAGCTTATTGATATATTTATTAAAAATAGAATATTATGAATACATATATTATTGTCACGTAAATATCTTAAATTGTAAGTTATTAATCATGTAGCAAAATGGAATGAAAAAGCTTTAAAGCTTTATTTAGATAATGGTTTTGAGATAAGTAAAATTGAAAAAAAACAGATAAATTCTAATTTGTAGGGCAGTTTAGTTTTTTTAATAATTATTTATGTTTATTTTTTATTAGAATTTGATATAATATAAATAAGAAAAGCTTAGTGCTGGTAACACTAAGCTAAGTCTTAGAACATTTATTTTGTTTTAGGGCTATTGGATGAATTTAAATTAATATTATATTCTAGAGTGAAGCACTATTCTTTGTCGGATGGGTGCTTTTTCTCTTTGCTGTTAATTTCTACATGAATTCCAAGAAATTCAATCTTCACAATTAATTTATAAATAAAAAGATTATGTTTTAAAACTAATCTAATAATATAAATAACAAAAAAGATTTTTAAAGTCAATTCTAGCATATCCAATACCACCCCCTAACTATGATGAAATATTCACCAATAGTCCAAGGGGATAAAACGCTCAAAACCCCCGTAGCCATCCAACTACGGATTACTAAAATTACCTTAGAATTATAGCATAATTATGTAGAATATAGACACAAGAATAAAATGGTAAAGCATCATTTACAATTGTAGTACCAGAATTTAAAGGAATTGATACACTTTCACTAGATATTAGAAAATTAAAAACAATTTGATAAAATTTAAGTTATCTGGCTGATTTAAAATTTAGGAATATCAGTATGTGGATATTATATTGCATTCGATTTTCTGGTTTTCTATCAACTGAATAAAGAATCCATTTATCTTGAAGTTCATCTTGGGTTATTCCAAAAATCTCAACAAAACTATTAGGAGCTTTTATTAAGTTACGCAACTTTTCATAGCCAAACAAATTATTGATTCTACTATAGTATATGAGTATTGATACCCATTAAGCTGGAAAAACTTTTCAAAATCCTCTCCTGTATCTAAATCTTTAAATGTAGGAATGATATGCACAAATTCGTGAACTGCTGTATTTAAAACGTTATTAAAATCTGAACCTGGTGGTGGGTTTAAAGGTGATGCTATTACAATTTTACCTATTCCAAGTCCTCCTCTAATCCAATCAGGTGCATCTGGAAGTCCCAAAGCCATATGAAGTTCATTTAGGTCTTGATAAATCTCTATAACCAATTTTTCTTGAAGTTGTTCATTGAAGTTATTTGTATATAATGAATTATAACAATAATTTCAATATATAGACAGAGAGGGTGGTGGAGTTATGGTATGTGTGGAAGTAAATCCAATTACTAAAATAATAAATGGGAGGTATAAAATGAATTACTTGATTAGAGAACTTAGAAAAGATGATAATTGTTTAGTTGCTGAAATTGATGGAAAAGTTGTAGGTGCTGTTTGGGTTAGAATTATGAATGATTATGGTCATATTGATAATACAACTCCATCCATTGCAATATCCTTATATAAAGAATATAGAGGAATTGGAATAGGAACTGATTTTATGAAAAAAATATTGTTACTATTACAGAGAAAAGGATATGAGAAGGTATCTTTATCAGTACAGAAAGAGAACTATGCATTAAAAATGTACTTAAAAATTGGATTTGAAATTGTTAAAGAAAATGAAGAAGAATATATAATGGTAAAAAGTTTAGAATAAAATTAGTAGCGTCCAATTGTAAGTGGAGGCTACTTTTTTAGTGTTATTTATGGTGAAGAAAAACGAGCTTATATGCAAATGATGAAGAGAGTTGATTCATTGCCAGAAGATTATAGGTTTGCATTTAAAAAAATTCAAATTCTTGAAGTAACAGGTGAAGATGTAGCAGGATTTTGCCATGAGTTTTTACGTGACACGAAAAAGTGGGCCGATAAATATAGTGAAAAATTAAATCGAGACATATTGAATAAAACAAGAAGAGGAAAATGAAGAACAATGTCTAACACACTTACTACAGCACAATAATTAAAGAGATTTTGGACTTGTATCTACTATATTGATATAAGTTCAGTTTTCTCCTTTGATTTTGATTGATACCATAAGAATGAAAAATTCACAAAATATGTTATAATAAAAAGATAAAATTTCAAATGTGAGATAAATAGTAATTTAGTGGGATGAGGCATTTATAATATAAATATGTTTATATTAGGAAATTAAATAACCCAATTTAGTAGAATGTCTTGTAAATAAGAAGAGGTGATTATAATGGAAATTTGGGATGGATATTTCAGAGATGGATCATTATCAGGAATAGATTTAATCCGTGGAAAAGGAATACCTAAAGGACAATACCATTTGGTTTGTGAAGCTCTTGTTAAGCATGTAGATGGTGATTATTTATTAATGCAAAGAGATATTTCTAAGCCAAATTATCCTAAATATTTTGAGGCTACTGCTGGTGGTTCAGCATTAAAAGGTGAAGATAAAATAGCTTGCATAAAAAGAGAATTGTTTGAGGAAACTGGTATAGTATCAAGTAATTTTGAAGAAATAGCCTATAATATAGATGAACATAATCAATGTATTTTTTATTCATTTTTATGTGTGACTGACTGTGATAAGAACAGTATTAAGTTGCAAAAGGGAGAAACTATGTCTTATAAATGGATAAGTGAAAAAGATTTTATTGAATTTATAAATTCAGATAATATGATAGACACACAAAAAAAGAGATATTTGAATTTTTTTAAATCAAAATTAAAGGTTAACAATTTACTTTAAGTAGGTGGAATTATGGAAAGTATTCAAGAATTGATTGAAAGATTATATTCTAAAGATAATAAAATTGCATATGAAGCATTGCAGATCTTGGAAATTGAAAGTGAAAAATCTAATTCTGTATATAAATATTTTGATAAATTTGCTGAAATGATGGACAATAAAAACTCATATATTAGAACCAGGGGTATTGTTTTAATATCTGTAAATGCTAAATGGGATATAGACAATAAAATAGATGAAATTATCGATGATTATTTGAAACACATTTCAGATGAAAAACCAATTACAGCAAGACAATGTATTAAGGCATTGCCAAGTATTGCAGAATATAAACCAGAGCTTGTTCAAGATATTAAAGAAGCATTAAGAAAAGCAGATGTAGAGATATATAGTGATAGTATGCAGTCATTAGTATATAAAGATATTTTATCTTCATTAAAGAAGATTGGAGTGGGATGAATGGAATTAATTAAGCCAAATAAAAAATATTATGAGAGTTATACTGAAGCAATAGAAGAATATGTTGCTAATAAAGTATCAACCTATAGTTTTCTTGATATAGATTCTTATGATATATTTGAATATATAGCCAGTTCTGAATATGGGAAAAATCTGCCTGATGGATTTGTTCCTGCAACATATCTATGGATGGTTAATGAGGATGAGTTTTAGGTGAAATTAGTATTCGCCACTACCTAACAAGTTCTCTGTTGAGATTTGGAGGAAATATAGGATATGGTGTACGATATTCTAGATGGAATGAAGGAATAGGTAAAGAAATGCTAAGACAAGCCTTAAAATATGCAAAGGAAAATTTGCAACTTAGTAAAGTATTAATAACATGTAATGATGATAATTATGGTTCTCAATGTGTTATTGAAAAAAATGGAGGGATTCTGCAAGATAAGATTGAAAATATAATTGATGGAAATAAAAGAATAACTCGAAGATATTGGATTATATTATGAGTAAAGACAAATAGTCATTGATATTTTTATTTCAAAATAAGGAGGTTTTTTATGACAAATTTACAACATGATAAAGATAAAATAAAAATACTAGAAAATAAATTAACAGCTGAAGAATTTACAGTTTTACAAGAAGCAGTAGGTTTTGGATCACCAAATTTTAAGCAGACTGAAAAGGCAATTGAAAATAGTATTTATACATTATCAGCTTATATTGATGGGCAAATAGCTGGAATGGGAAGATTAGTTGGTGATGGTGCAAGAAATTTTTACATACAAGACCTATTTATTAAGCCTGAATTTCAGAAAAAAGGTATTGGAAAGTTAATTGTAAATAAATTATTAGAATATATAAGAAAAAATGGTATGAAAAATTGTGACATAAAGGTAGGATTAATGGCTGCAAAAGGTAAAGATCAATTTTATGAAAAGCTAGGGTTTAGAGCTCGTCCAAATGAAAATGAAGGTAGCGGAATGATGATTAATTTAACATTAACATAGAGGTAAGAATCATTAGAGAACTTAAGCTAAAGATTTAGATAAAGTTATAGAAATATAATTAATGCAAGGAATGGGGGACAAACCTTGCATTTATTATATTATTATTAATATTGGGGAATAAAATGATAAATATATCTTATCTATATTTTTATTATATGTATATAATATGTCATTAGTATGTCAAAAGGATAATAAATTATAAAAAAGTTAGGGGAATTTAAGGAATGGAAAAAGAAAAGAAAAAATCAAAAATTGGTTCCACTATATTTATGATATTTTTTATGATAATTGGAGGAATATGTGGAGCATTTGGTATGAAGGTAGCAATGAATAATAGTACTTCATTAGAAGAATGTATAATTTGGATATTTGGTATTATGATAATTCTATATCTATCCATTTTTGTTCAGATTATAGTCCATGAATCAGGACATTTAATATTTGGTTTAATTAGTGGTTATGAGTTTGTGTCCTTTAGAGTAGGAAGCTTTATGTTCTTTAAAAAAGAAGGAAAGCTACAAATAAAAAGATTTTCATTAATGGGAACTGCAGGACAATGCCTTATGGCACTGCCAAAACCATATAATGAGAATATGCCTTTTGTTTTATATAATTTAGGGGGCATTATAGCCAATATTATAGTATCAATAATTTCAATAATATTATTTTTTGTAATGAAAGATTATAAGGTGTTGTCCATACTATTTCTTTTTATGGCTATATTAGGTACATTTTTTGCAATTACAAATGGATTGCCAATACATTTTGGACCTGTAGATAATGATGGAAGTAACACTTTAAATATTAGCAAGAATGAAAGGGCTAAATGGAGTTTTTGGTTACAATTAGAAATAAATGCAAGGATATCTAAAGGCCTTAGATTAAAAGATATGCCTGATGAATGGTTTGAAATACCTAGTAATGAGGATATGAAAAATAGTCTTTGTAATACAATGGCAGTTTTGGCTTTTAACAGAGCCATTGATGATGAAAATTTCCAATTGGCTAGGGAAATTTCAGAAGAGCTTATGAAGAATTCTAATAATTTGGTTCCTATTTACAAGTATATATTGACTTTTGAAAGGATCTATTTAGAGCTTATAGGTGATAACTCTAAGGAAAAAATTGATGCTATGTTTACTGCAGAAGTTAAAAAGGTAGGAAAATCTTTAAAAAAGTATCCATCATTTATAAGAATAATGTATGCTTATGAATTGCTTTATAATAATGATGAAAAGGCAGCAGAAATGCAGTATAAAGCATTTGAAAAATTTGCAAGAAAATATCCATATAATAGTGAAATGCAGGGGGAACGGGAATTGATGGGATATGCCAAAAATGTTTACATAAAGAAAAAGGAACAATTATCATAAATAAAAAAAGACCCAAGGAAGGGGGATTCCTTGGGTATAACCATCTTAGGGGGATGATTATATTATTAAGGGGTTCAAAATGAAAAATTTATTTTGATTTACTTTATGACTTTATTATAGCCTAATAATATGACATTATTATGACAAAATAATTAATTTTTTTTATAGTTTATAAATATGAAGTTTAATAGTATTTAATTAGTGTTAACAAAGACTACAAGTTATAGGAAAGTAAAAGGAATTATGAGAGTTAAATTTGATTTTTAATAATATTTATAAAGGGGATTAGAGATATGAATTTAGTAGAATTATATAAAAGTAAAAAATATACTATGCCAATAGTTACAATTATATTTGCAATAACTTGTTTAATAGTTAGCATTCCAACTTACTTTGATAATAAATTAATTTATGTATTTGCAACATATTCAAAGCCATCTTTCTTTTGGCAATACTTCTCAGGAATTTTTGAACATACAATTTTTAATTTAGTTACTGGAGAGCTAGCACCTATGTCTTTATTTTTGCATCTTGGAATTAATTTAACAATTTTATTATTGTTTGGGTTAATTATTGAAAGAAATCTAGGCTCAAATAAAATGTTTATAATTACATTTGTAGCAGGAGCATTTAATATATTAGCTGGAAGAATTATTGCAAGCAGTATCTTAAATATGGAAAACCCTGCTTCTGTAGGTGCTTCAGGTATTGTATATGCATATGTGCCTATAGCCCTATATATTATTGTAAAAGCATTAAAGGAAAAAAAGAATTACAACCAAGTATTAACATATGTTTATGTAGTAACAATAATTGTAATTTATATTGTTATTACTTGTGTAGCTTCATTTTCTGCTACAAACCTATGGCACTTAATTGCAACAGTAATTGGTATTACATTCCTATTTATCTATAAGAAAAGTATTCATAGAGAATTTAGTGAAAAGATATCAGGAAATAATACTACTAAAATTAAAATGAATAAAGCATTATTAGGTTTAATTATCATTCCTTTACTTATGATAGGAATATTAATTGCATATAAATATCAAATTATACAAATACCTTTTATTATTAATTAATAATGAAAAAATTAAAGAATGAAGGAATGAACTTGCCTATGCAAAATTTATGCCTTCATTCTTAAAATTTTATATTCTAAATATTTACTTTAATTTACTATAGTATGAATTTGCTGTATATATCGCTGCAACAGGATTATGTCCCATGACTCTATCCTTAGCTACTAATGTAGTTACAAGAGCCTCTGAATATTTATAAAATAGGCTATCATGTCCTACACATAAGCCCATAACAATATTTAAATCAGTTTTTTCTTTATTTAATATTTTTGCTTGTAAAATTGGGTTACATGTATTTACCCCAACCTCTAAGCAAGCTTTATCAATTCCTACATCAGTTTTAGGAATAGCTCCTACTTTACATGCAACTCCATATACTTCAAAACCATGACTTCTTAATATTTTTGCTAAAGTTCTTGTTTCTGAAATTAAGCCGACACAGGTAGCTATGCCTATCTTTTTATATCCCATTCTTTTTGCAAATTCAATAGTTTCCTCTACACGACACCATTTTAAATATCCTATCCGTTCAACATTTGCAGCCGTATGCATTACTTTTTGATTTTCTTCATTTTTAATTAAGTCTAAAGCTTCATTTTTAATTTCTTCATCCATATGAGTGGTCAAGCAAAATGATGGATAGCTTTTATTTTGCTCAGAACAATTAATTACGGCACAGTCTGCACATGTCATTTTATTATTTTCCATTAAAATTCCCCCTTAGAATTTATAAAGAATTGCTAATTTGTACTGATTTATCTTTAGTTTATTACAATTTTTATACCAATTCAACAAACTATTTACAAAATCAATATATAGCTATACAATATATCTATACGATATATTCAAAGGAGGATAAAAATGCTTGAATCTTTAATATTAGGTATGGTCCTTGAAGAGGATTTAACAGGGTATGATATAAAAAAACTAATAGAAAAGAGCTTTGGTATTTTTTACAAAGCTAGTTTTGGAAGTTTATACCCAGCTTTAAAAAGGCTAACAGAAAAAGGATATGTAACTACATGTGAACAACCTCAGGGAGGAAGACAAAAAATCTTTTATCATATAACAGAGGAAGGAAAGGAGAATTTTTTTGATTGGCTTTCATCTCCTATGGATGTTTTGGATGGAGCAAATGCCAATTTAGCTAAAATATATTTTTTTGATAAATTACCACAGGAAATTCGTGAAGGTAAACTTTTAGAATATGAAATTAATAATACTAACTATTTACATAAGCTTCAGGCTTTAGAAAAAGAATTTAATAAAATGGATAATAAAGATTGCTTTTATTATAAGCTATCTACACTTTACTATGGTATTTGTATTACTCAAAAGACTATTGAGTGGTGTCATCATATTAGGGAGAAAAAACCATTATCAGAATTAATAGAATAAAAAATGAAAGGGGTAATATTTATGATCACTAAATCTCCAAGTGGTGCTTTAAGCCCATACTATTACAAAGGAGGGTATTTTCATGGAGTGCATTATGGAAGTTACTTTGATAATACAGAAGCTTTTCTTGCTATGATGGAGAAGGAAGAAGCTTTTATTTTAGCTTCTCCTGAAAAACGTAGAATTTTAATGGATTTTTATGAAACAAAACTAACTAAACCAGTTTTAGAAAAAGTTATACAGCATATTGAAAGATTAAGTCCTAAAATAATTAAACTTGCAATAGCTAGTGACAGGATAAGTCTATGGCATATAAAAAGAGCCATGAAAAAGGCAAAGGTATTACAACCTGGATGTTACTATTTATCTACTGATATGGAAGAAGGGAAAACATGGCTTGTTAGTGACAGATATTATGGTAAAAAGTAAATCAGGAATAAAGAAAAAGTCCTTCTCATTATATTTTAGAGGTGGAGAAATTTGGATTGAACATTTAGATTCTTTAAATAGCCAAGAAGAATTAACGAAAAAACTAGAGGAAGACATACTTCAAATCAATAAACCTTCTACAAGTTCTTATATTGCAGTTAATTTAGATGAAACAGAAGTAAATGAAGAAGTCCTTCAATTTATTCTTCAGAAATTTACTTCTATAAAAAAGCAGCTTCGGAAAGTGGCTTTTAGGTTAAATCTAAATAAAGAAGTCCTACAAAATGAAATTAATCAATTTGTAGGACTTCTTTATTTATACAGTAAACTTAGAAACAGCTTTTTGAGTTAAAACAGCACCAGCTTTTTTAATAAAGCTTCCATTTTTACTTTTGAAAATATTCTTTTCAATTATTGTATCCATAAGGGTAGTTACTTCCTCAGAAGATAACATTTTATTTGCACCTTCTATAGAAATAGAAGATTTAGTATTATTGCTACATAAAAAACTTAATGTTAATATATACTCCATATTATTATGCCTCCTTTCTTATTATTTTCTTAAAGGTTATATTTGATGGATTCTACTAATATCATTAATTCTTACTTCATCCATTGGTTTTTCTAATACTTTAGAAATAGCATTTGCTACAACATAAATGTCCTCATCTTTAGCTAAAGGATCAACATTAGATAAAGTTTTCTTTGTAGTTACACTTTTACCTTCAGCATCAACTGAGAAAAATGCAAGAGTTAAACTTTTAGAAGTTACTATTTTTTCTAGTGCCATAATATCACCTCCTTTTCATATAAGATATATGGTTTTGTTTTGTAATCTTTACTTCTTTCCTAATTCTTTTTCAAGTATAGAAGTAACTATGGTACTTAATGTGTTTACTGAAGTGGCTATATTTGTCATTTGCTTTTCAAGTCTAATTAATAAAAAAGCAGATACCACAATTGGAAAGCAGTTATTACCAACTAGATTAACAAATTCAGCTATTTCCACCTTTATCAGCTCCTTTCATATAAGATATATGTCTAATTAAGGTATTCTTTACTATACATGTTCTTTATTTTATTAATTAATTTATTTTTCTTTTTATAGCCATAATTGTAGGAAATATTGTTTGAATAAGCATAGTCTGAAATGGATTTATTTTCTAAAAATAAGAAGGAGAACAAGTTTTTTTCCTCATCATTAAGGGAAGAAACAATTTCATTAATAAAATCTTTATTATTTATTTCTTTTAGGTAATCCTCAATGTTATTAGTGCTAAACTTTTGATTAATATCAATTTCTTCATTAAATTCCAAGTAGTCTTCACCATTAGGCCTAGATATTTTAATGTTCTTTTCTATTAAATAATAAAGATTTTTTTTGATTGTTGATGTAGCATAAAAAACAAATTTTGAATCATTAGATTTTTTAAATTCATAACAGCTTATAGCTTTTAGCAGTGATAAGTAACACTCATTATTAATGTCATAATAATCAAATCCAGGAATATGGATATTTTTAGATAGGTTAACAATTAAGGGTGTAAATTCTTTTAAAATTACTTCTTTAGATTGCTTGTCTCCATTTTTTGCTTTTTTAACTAAGGATTCTAATAAATTAATATTCATTTTTTTCACCTCCATATTAAAGAATATTCAAAAAATCCATATATTATATTATGGAGGTGATTGATTATGAAAAAAATTGGCATTGATATTGGACACAATCTTTCAAGAGATGTAGGGGCAGTAGGAATTAGAAATGAGGATGAATTAAATTTATTAGTTGGAGGATTACTAATTAGTAAACTAAAGAAGGAAGGCTTTACAGTTGTAAATTGTACACCTTCTTATGCATCCACATTAGGTGAATCTTTAGAAAAAAGATGCTTAACTGCAAATTCAGAAAATGTAGATTTTTTCTTATCTATTCATCATAACAAGTGTATAGGAGGTTATGGATCAGAAGTATTAGTATATAAGGAGGGGATAGGTGCAGAAATAGGAAGACTTATACTTAAGGAAACTCAATTATTAGGCTTTAAAAATAGAGGGATTAAAATAAGAAAGGATCTTTATGTACTAAAAAATACTGTAATGCCTGCTTTATTAGTAGAATGTGCTTTTATTGATAGTGAAGAGGACATGAGGATTTATAATATAAAGAAAATGTCAGAGGCATTATTTAATGGTATCTCCAACTACTATAATAGTAATAAGAAAGTTTATTATACTATTGAAAAAGGAGATACTATATATAAAATTGCTAATAAGTTTAAAGTAACAATTAATAGTATAGTTAAGCTAAATGCTATAGAAAATCCTAATGTGATTAAGGCAGGGGAAAGAATTAGAGTTTTATGAATTAAGAAGTAAGAGATAGAAATTCCTCTAGCTCTTACTTTTTGAATTTTTACTTGTAATATTATATAATTTTAGATAAAATTAGCAAGAGAGGCATAATAACATGGAGGAAAATGTATTTATTAATTCAGGGAACAAAAAAATAATATTATTAATTGTATTAGGGACAATGTTTATATACTACATTATAGGTTATTTTCTTAATACTGATATTTTAAATGCTTTTACATTTAGAAAAAATGGGATAAGCTTTAGTATTATAGGATTGATTTTATTAATTATAACCACTATAGCAATTTGTTTTATCATTGATGTATTTACTAAAAAAAAATCATAAAGGAGAAAAGATATATGGCTATTTTTACCCCTAATTTTAATTTTGGTGGGCATTGCGAAGAAGCAATGTATTTTTATCAAAAGGCATTTGGTGCAAAAATTGGATGCTTCCTAAGATATTCAGATGCTCAAAAAGAAGATTTTAATAAGGAGCTTACTGAAACTGAAAAAGCTTATATTTACCATGGAGAGATTTTCATTGGGAATCAGAGAATTATGATGAGTGATAATATGGATATTCCTTTTGAACCAAGCCTTTCCTTATCTTTAACTGTTATTTTTGATACAAAAGAAGAAGTAATGCAAGCCTATGATGTTTTAAAAGAAGAATGTAAAATAATTTATCCTGTACATAGCACAACATACAGTTCTTGTTCAGTATCCCTAATTGATAAATTTGGTTTTAGATGGGTATTGATGACAGAACAAACTGAAAGATAAAGTGAATAAATAAGAAAAGTGTTTTAAAAATTTAAAACACTTTTTTATTACTTTCAAATTATTTCTGAGCAATCATACATATACTTTTTTCTTTGTTAATCAATTCTACTTTTGAAAATCCAACATCTAAAAGTAATTTTTTAAATGAATCCTCAGTATTATAATAACTCATATGATACTGTATTTTATAGGTTTCTGAGATTACTATAAATTTTCCTCCATGTTTCAACTTTTTGAAAATTTCCATGCAAGCTAACTGTAAATCAACCCAAAAATAATGAGTCCTAATAGCAAAAATATAGTCAAAATAATTATCTGCAAAAGGAATTTTCTCAACTGAACCACAAAAAATTTTAACCTTTTCTTTTTCAATAAATTTCTTATTCCTTTTTATAGAACTTTTAACAGCATCATTGGAATAGTCCATACCATGAACTAGAATATTATTATATTTTTTTGCAAGTTTATATACAGTTTTTCCACTTCCACAGCCAATATCTAGTATGTTTCCATCTTGTATATCAACTAAGTTCAAAGCCCAATCAAAAAAACCTTCATTTATAATATCAAAACTCTTCATCATAATGGCTCCAAGAATACCATTTGGCTTTCTACATTGCTGAACTAAAATATCAATAATACCCATTTTCCCTCACCCTTCAATATAAGTATAGAAATAACTAACTAAAATAAGTTTAATATTTCATGCCAGTGTATAATAATTCTATAATTACATAAACAAGGATAAATATCTAGAAGAAAATATTATTAATCAATGTATGAAGCCAAGAAATAAAAATATTATTATGATGGAATCTAGTGATATAATATTTAAATTGTTAGAAATAGGATGCGGAACTGGACATTCTCTCCGATATCATGGAGAAAGGAAAGAAATTATAGGGATTTACAGCAATCAAAAAAGTTTTTACACCAAGTTTTGCTGTATCCCTTACTTCATAATAACACAAAGTACTTTATTTTATAGAGTACTTTGTGTTATTATACTTTTATGGAGGTATAATATGGAAATAAATAAAGAGCAATTAAAGGGATATCTTGAGATAATTATTTTAAATACTTTAAGAGTGGGTCCAAGTTATGGATATGAAATCATTAAGAAAATACGTAAAGTTAGTAAAGAGCAATTTCAAATAAAAGAAGGAACATTATACGTTATTTTAAAAAGATTAGAGCGAGAAGATTTGGTTGAATCTTTTTGGGAAAAAGAGGGTGAAACAGGTGGAGGAAGGAGAAGATATTATAGGATAAAAGAAAAAGGGGAAATTTATCTTAAAACAAAAAAGGAAGAATGGGAATTTTTTAAAAAAATAATTGATTTATTTTATAAGGAGTGATTTTATGGTTGATATTAGAGTACAAAAAAAAATAGATATATATTTAAGCAAAATATATAATAAATTTCGTGGAGATAAAGATGAAATGGAAGAGCTAAAGTCTGACATGAAGGATCATATTTTAATGGAAATAGAATTATTAATAAATGATGGTTATTCACTAGATGTAAGTTATGAAAAGGCAATGAAAAAGTTTGGAAGTTCTCGTGAACTTGAAAAAGATATTTCAAGTATATTTGAATATAAAAATAAATATATGAATATTTTAGTAAAGTTGTGTATTTCCTATCTTTTAGTGTTAGTAATAGGTTTTAAGTTAATAAGTCTTAATGTTCAAGGAATTTCTTTAGGGATACACATGTATTTACTATTAATTCCTGTTTATTTAATAATAAGTTGTATATATATGTTAATAGATAAGAAGGATGGCATAATATCAAGTTATAATAGAAATCTATATAGTATTTTATTCGGAGTATATATAATTTCTATATTAAGCATAATTATTTTTCCATTAGAAATAAGTTCAGGTTTAGGAAATTTATATTTTTCAGAGATATACCTTAGTAATAATATGAGGAATTTACTATTATCAGCAATTAAATATATAATTCTGTCTATTCCTATGGGAGCTGCAATACCTTTTTTATTTAATAATTTCACTAAAAAACATAAAATAATACTGATTGCGATAATTCCTATAGTTATCTTAATTATTTCTTTATTAAAATGTATTTTAGGACAAAATGTTTCTATAAATTTATATCAATATATAGGCAGTATTATAGGGGTTTTTATAGGGTATTTTCTAAAAGATAAGATAAATAGAAAGTAATGAAAAAAGTATTCAAACTAACTATTTTCACAATAATTATATCATTGTTTCTTATTTACTTAGGATCCCCCATCCTTAACTATTTACTCTAAAACAATCTTTCCTTTGAAGGAAATATAAATGAGGAAATTGTTTTAAAGGTTCTTCAGGAAGTGGATTGTTTTAATTATAAAATAACAAGTCCATCAGAAAAAGGTAGTTATGCTTATTTAGTCAAAGCAGTGTGGATGATACTCTCAATGTTAACTATATTTTCAGAATTAGTGTAAATGATTACTAGTTCATACTTTAGCAATATTTTTATTTTATAATCATATTAGCCTATAAAAATATGAGAGAGTATGAGGAAGAATATATGAAGATAATTGAACCGAGCTATTATAAGGAATTTACTTGTGTTGGAAGTAGTTGTTCTAATTCTTGTTGCAAGGAATGGAGAATAATTATAGATAAACTTTCTTTTGAAAAATATGAAAAAACAAATGATGAATACAGTGATTATTTAAAAAGTTCAATTAATAGCTATAGTGACAAAAGTGAAGCAGCTTATGGGGAATTTGTATTAAATAAAAAGGGTGAATGCCCATGTTTGAATGAGAATAACCTTTGTAATATCTATATTAATTATGGAGAAGATTATTTATGTAATACCTGTAAAGTATATCCTAGAAATATTGAAAAATACTCCAATGAATTGTATGGAAGATATTTAGCTTTATCTTGTCCTGAAGTAGTCAAGTATTTATTTAATAACAAAGAAAAGCTTTACTTTAATTTAGAGGACACACAGCTAAATGATTTTGAAATTAAAAATACAAAACTCAATATTGAAAATTATGATGAAGATTATTTAAATTTTATATTAGAAACAAGAAGTTTATTTATTGATATTATTCAGTTTAGGGATATTCCATTATGGCAAAGAATAGCAATGATAAACTCAGCTACAGATCAAGTGCAAGAAATAATTGGGTGCTATAATAATTGGGAAGGAAAGCTTAAAAAAGTAGAAGAAGCTATAGTTTCAACGGAGTACTTAGAATTACTAAAATCTTTTAATAATGTGGATATTCTGAAAAGAGTTAAATTTTTAAAAAGCTTTTTAGAAAAAAAGGTTAATAATAATTCCTATTATAGTGGACTTGTTAATAGTATAAAGTATTACATTTGTAATGCAAATGATATTGGTATAGATGGGATTATAAAGGAAGAATTAGAATTTAATACTTATTTTAAGAAGTTTGAATATGTAATGGAAAACTATATAGTATCTTTATTATTTAATAATATTCCAAAGGTTTTAAATAGTAATAATATTGAGGCAGAAATAGGAATTGTTATGGCAAGTTACACTGCCGTAATGGCCCAGTTATTTTGCATATGGGACAAGCATTTAGAAATCAAACCTATTGATTTTGAAAATGTAATTTCTAATTTTACAAGAATTACTGGTCATAATCAAAAAGAATTGTATAAGTTAATAACTGAACTTGATAAAGAAGGTTTTGGAAGGTATGATTTGCTTAGTATAATATATAAAATGTAGTATTTATAAAATGGAGAAATTCTTAAAGAGTTTCTTCTTTTTTTTATATATAAATGTTTATGAAGTTCAATATTTAGGGCAAGATATATGGAAAATATAAATGAGTTAGGAATGAATTGGACATGAGTAAAATTGTAAAAAGAGGGTATTTTCCTAGTGATGAAAAAGAATTTAATGAGGAGGCAGTTAAAACTTTAAGGAAGGCAGCCTATGATCTATATTACCTAATAAATAGAGGTTATCCAATAAAAGGATCATCTGTATTTGTAGGAAATCACTATTTATTATCAGAAAGACAAAGATTAGCATTAGCAAGAGTTGTTTCTACAGAAAATAATATTACTACAAGGAAAGAAAAAGAAATAACAAGTAGCTTAGAAAATAAAGTAGTAAATATAGATGGCTTTAATACAATAATTACTTTAGAAGTGGCTTTTTCTAAATCCTTATTATTAAAATCTATGGATGGAACTATTAGAGATTTAGCTGCCCTTAGAGGAACTTATAGATTAATTGATAAAACAGATATAGCCATAATAGAAATAGGAAAGATCCTAGAAAAAAATAAAATTAAAAGAGCCATATTTTATCTTGATTCTCCAGTATCTAATTCAGGAAGACTAAAATTAAGAATTTTAGAATTATTAGAAAAGTATAATTTTGAAGTACAGGTGGAAAACATAAAGAATGTAGATGCCATACTAAAAACATTGGATAATGTTGTAACAAGTGATGCAATAATTTTAGATAACTGTAAAAGTTGGATAAACCTAAATGAGAAGATCATAGAAGATAATGGTGGATATATGTATATTGATTTAATACAGAATATTTTTAACATAGGTTAACCTTAAATTAACTCATAATAAATAAGTTCATAACAAATAATTTTTATACTGAAAGATGGGTAAAATATTTTTTAAAGGGGGATTATAATGATAAAAAAATCAAAGAAACTTATATCATTAATATCTGCTTTACTTGTTACTGTAAGTATTATTACAGCGCCATTAGCACAAGCAAGTGAAACAAATAATAAAATACTTCAAGTGGAGAAGGTTTCTTCTATTACTCTAGATGGTAAATTAGATGAAAGCCAGTGGAATAATAGAGAATCAGTTTCTAAACTTATAGTAGGAGACAAAACAAATATTACTGCTAACTACAAAACTCTTTGGGATGATAATAATTTATACATTGGTATAGAAGTAAAAGGTGATAATACTGTTACTACTTATGATGATGATAGTTTTACATTTTATATGTCGCCATTAAACTACAGAGGAACCCCTTATAGTAGTAAAGATTTCCAGGTACAAGTATTTGATAAAGGTACAAAAATTGTACAAGGATGTGTAGGTATGGGTAACAATGATAATATAGACTATAGCTCTATTAAAGTAGAATCTAACTATCAAAATGATGGCTACACCATGGAAGTAGCTGTTCCATGGTCTACAGTTCAATCTTCACCAGCGCAAATTTCAAAAATGGGCTTTGATATTATGGTTTTCCATGAAGAAGATGAAGAGTCTGTTTTAGTATGGAATGGGACTACAAGTAATTGGCAAGATACTAGGAATTTTGGTACATTAGAGTTTAAAGGAGAAGGAGTAAGTGATAATTATAAGGCACCATCACTAACAACTGAGACAAAGGAGGTTTCAGTAGGTTCACCAATAACTGTAAAGTATACAGGAACATCTAAAAATGATTGGATAGGTATATATCATACTGGGGCTATACCAAATGGTAATCCAGCATCAATAGGATGGGCTTACACAAAAAATATATCTCAACCGGATGGTTCTGTTACTTTTACTGCAGCAGATTTCAAAGGTAAAGATTTAGAGCCAGGAGTATATGATGCTATATTAATGGAGAATGATGGATATAACATTTTATCAAGAGTAACCTTTACAATTAAGGAAAAAACAACAGTGCCAACTGTAATTCCAAGTGAAGCTAAGTATAATAGAACTGCTACTAGAAAAGGATATGCTGATGGAACTATTGTAATAACACAACCTGAAGATACATCTTCTTTTGATTATTATTCATTATATTATGGTAATGATGAAGGTAAATTAGAAGAATATACAAGAATAGTAAGCATACCAAAAACTAATGAAAAAACAGTGAACTATAATTTTCTAAAAAGTACTTTTATTCCAGAGGAAGCTACTAAAATTTTAGTTTACACTGGAAAAGGTAAGTTAGAATCAGAAGACTATTTATCAATAGATATAGATAGTAATTACAAATTCAATAAAGAAAATCCTTTATACAATTTTCAAGTAATGTCAGATATCCATGTTACTTCTTATGATAGTGTTCATAATAAGCATTTAAGTTTAGCACTTCAAGATATAAAGAATAACTGCAAAGATAGTGCAGGAATATTTGCTGTAGGAGATACAGTTGACCATGGCTCACAAATAGAATATGACGCTTTACATTCAATTATTGATGCAAATAAGGAAGGGCTTCCGAGCATTACTTTTATTTTAGGAAATCATGAACTATTCCCAAATTCAAATGATCCAAGTACAGCTAATTATAATGTGGATCAAAGAAGAGAGTTATTTAAGAAAAATACAAATAGCGATATTTATTTTGATAAATGGATTAATGGACAACATTTTATAGCTTTAGGAAGTGAAGCAACAACAGTTAAGAATTTTGCAGATCTTTCAGATACTCAACTAAAATGGTTAGAGGATAAATTAGCTGAATCAAAAGATTCATCAGAACCTATATATTTATTTTTACATCAATCAATTCCAAATACAGTAGCAGGATCAATAGGAGATCAAGGCTGGCATGGAGTAGAACAAAGTGAAAAACTAAGAGAAATAATTGCAAAATACCCACAAGTTATATATTTCTCAGGTCACTCTCACTGGGAATTAGAATCTGAAAGTGTTATGTATGATGGAGAAAGCAAAATGCCATCAATGTTTGACACAGCTTCAGTAGGATATTTATGGACAGATTCACAACAATATAAAGAAGGTAGCCAAGGATATTATGTTGAAGTTTACAAAGATAAACTTCTTGTGAAGGGAAGGGATTTTGTAAATTCAAAATGGATACCAGAAGCACAATTTGTAGTGGATTTAAATGAAAAGTTCCCTGCTTCAAGTATTACATTAGAAAAAGACAATATTAATGTTACTGAAGGAGAAGAAGCAATAATTAATGCAACTGTCAATCCAGCAAATGCTTTAACCAAAGATTTAGTATTTACATCTTCTGATGAAACAATAGCTAAAGTTGATGAAAATGGAGTGATAACTGCTATAAAAGACGGGAACTGTGAAATAAATGTTACTCTAAAAAATAATGAAAATATTTCAGCAACTTGCAAGGTGAATGTTGAAAAGAAAGCTGAAGTTAAAGAGGAAGATCAAGACAATAAGAATGATGATATAAATGATAATAATTATGGGCAAGTACTTGGAGAAAGCGAAATAAATTCAGGTAACAGTGGAAAGAACAATAATTCAAATAAAACAAAAACTGGAGATATTAATTATTTAAGTCTATGTGGAATTGGAATTGCTGCTATAGCATCAATAGCAATTATAGCCATAGAGAGAAAAAATAAGACATTATAGACATGTATAATAAATACTATAGATAGCACATCACAATAAAGTGATGTGCTTTTCTGTTATTTTATACCTAAGATCATATTAAGTGTGTGAAGAAAAAAACTGACTTTTGTTTAGATTCATGATAAAATATGGAATAGATAAATAAAAATGTAAATAGAATAAGTTTAAGTATTAAGGAAAGGAGTGGAAGAAATAAAATGAATGGCTTTTTATTGTTAATACCATTTTTCCTTATACTGTTTGGACTTTTAGCAAGTTTAAGCAAAGATGCGATAAAACGTGCGGCTCATTTTCCACAAATGAAAGGGAATGAGATATTAGCATATTGGATATATCAGATTTCAAATATTGCAATATTTGTGTACTTATGTTTTCAAACAGTTACAATAGAATTTTCTTGGATATTCTATATAGGATTGCTTTTGTATATATTTGGACTAATACTTTGTGTAATTTCAATAATAAATTTTGCAGATTCTTCAAATGAAGGATTAAATTCTAATGGAATTTATCAGCTTTCACGTAATCCAATGTATATATCATATTTTATATTTTTTTTAGCTTGCGTTTTCTTAACACAGTCACTAATATTATTTGGTATTATCTTAGTATTTCAAATTTCAACACATTGGATTATTCTTTCAGAAGAAAAATGGTGCATTATTAAATTCGGAGAATCATACAGACAATATATGAAAAAGGTTAGACGATATATTTAATGGTATTAAGATAGGAGATGAAATTAGTGAGAGCATATAAATATAAAAAAGTAAATGCATTTACTTCTAGTGATTCACAGGGGAATCCTGCAGCATATCTTCTTGTGGAGGGTGATGTTCTTACACATAATGAAATGCTTCGTGTAGGCAAGGAACACGCAGGATTTGTTTCAGAAGTTGTTTTTTGTACAGATTCAGATAAAGCAGATAAAAAGCTTACTTACTATTCATCAGAATGTGAAGTGGATTTTTGTGGGCATGGTACGGTGGCAACTATGTATGATTTAATTCAAAATGATGAGAAGCTTAGGGTAAAATCAGAAATAACTATTGAAACGAATAAAAAAGGTATTCTTACAGTTTATAATTGTCTTGATAGTGAAGATGCAGTATATATTACTGCCCCTGCTGCCAGATATCTAGAATTAAGCTTAGATAAACAGAGCATATCAGAAGCACTTGAAATTAAACCAGATGATATAGAAGAGAATATGGCAGTTGAATTTATTGATGCTGGACTAAGAACCCTTATTGTTCCAATAATTTCTTTTGAGAAAGAAATATCAATTTATCCGGATGAAAAACGGTTAAAAGAGTTTTGCATTGCAAATAAAATAGATATTATATTGATATTTTCTAAAGAAACAAGTAATTCAGAGAACATAGCACATACGAGAGTTTTTGCTCCAAAGTTTGGGTATTTAGAGGATCCAGCAACTGGTTCAGGAAACAGTGCATTTGCAAATTACTTATTGAAAAATAAGCTGTGGAATGGTGAGCCGGTTGTGGTAGAGCAAGGTGGCGACAATATTGCATTTAATCAGATTATGATAAAAATGCAGGAAGGAAATATATTGTTTGGTGGGAAAGCAACAGTTGTTATAGAAGGAAAAATATTTATAAGTGAAGAATGATTATTTATGGAATCTTAAAAGATAATAATGAAAATAAAGTATCATTAAAGAATAATAAGAGGGTAATAATATGATTAAGAGTTAATTATATTATTACCCTCTTATTTTACTTTTTAAAGATTATTTATATTGCTATTGACAATAAAAGACATAGGTGTATAATATTAAACATAGCAATTGTATATGTAATATATGTTTAATATGATTAAAGGGGGAAATAAAATGAAATCATTGAAGAAAATAATAGCTACTGTAATATCATCAGTATTATTAGTTGGGACATTAGCAGGATGTGGAGAAGCAGATGCTACAGATAGTAAAAATATAATAATAGGAGTTTGCCCAGGACCATATGGGGAAATGGTTGAAAAGGCAATAACACCATATTTAGAGGAAAAGGGATATAAAGTAGAAGTTGTTAATTTTACAGATTACGTTCAACCAGATCAAGCATTAGCTTCAGGTGAAATTGATGCTAATTTAATGCAGCACACAGTATATTTAGAAAAATTTGCAGCAGATAATAATCTTAAAATTTCAAGTGTAATTGAAGTTCCAACTGCAGGAGCAGGTGTATTTTCTAATTCTATTAAATCTTTTGATGAATTAAAGTCAGGAGATAAGGTGGCAATTCCAACAGACGCAGTAAATTTAGCACGTTCTTTAAGATTGATTAGAGATTTAGGAGTAATAAAAATAAAAGATAACATAGATGAAACAAAGGCTACTACAGCAGATATAAGTGAAAATAAAAATTCTTTAGAGTTTGTTACAATTGAGGCAGCTCAGATTTCTAGAAGCCTAGATAGTGTTGCAATTGGAGTAATTCCAGGAAACTATGCTATAGCAGCAAATCTAAAATTCGAAGATGCTTTAGGAGTTGAAAAGCTAGCAAAGGGCTTTAAAAATGTAGTTGCTGTTAAAACTGAAGATTTAGACAGTGACCTTGGAAAAGATTTAAAGGCAGCTGTAGAATCAGAAAAGTTTTATGATGCTATAACAGCTGAAGGAAGTACCTTTAAAGCCTTTGATAGACCAGATTGGTGGATAGAAAAATACGGAAAAGATAAATAATTTTTAAGGGGGTTAAAGTAATGATTAAGCTTTCTAATATTAATGTGATTTTCAAACAAAAAAACAAAGAATTTCATGGTGTTAAAAATGTTAATTTAACAATTAATAAAGGTGAAGTATTTGGAATTGTAGGACCAAGTGGAGCTGGGAAAAGTACCTTAGTTAGAACTATTAACCTCCTTCAAAAACCAACTACTGGGGAAGTTTATATAAATGGCGAAAATATTACAAGCTATAAAGGTAAAGCTTTAAGACAGGAAAGATTAAAAATAGGAATGATTTTTCAACACTTTAATTTAATTAGTGGTGCTACTGTTTATGATAATATAGTTTTTTCATTAATTGCCAATAAATATCCAAAGGACAAAATGAGACAGCGTGTAGAGGAACTTTTAGAATTAGTTAATTTAAAAGATAAAATAGATGTTTATCCATCAAGTCTTAGTGGAGGACAAAAGCAAAGAGTGGCTATTGCAAGAGCATTAGCTAATAATCCAGAGATATTACTATGTGATGAAGCAACTTCAGCCCTAGATTTAGAAAATACTGAAGAAGTAATAGAAACTTTAAGAAAAATAAAGGAAAAATCTAATATTACTATTGTTTTTATAACTCATGAAATGGATGTGGCAAAAAAGCTTTTTGATAGAGTTGCAGTAATGAGTAATGGAGAAATTGTAGAGATAAATGATACATACTCCATTTTTACAAAGCCAGAGCATGAAGTAACAAAAGCTTTAGTTTCAAGAGTATTAAATATTGAATACCCAAAGGAGCTTAAGATTTTAGATAATGAAGAAGTACTAAAAATATATTATGTAGGAGAAAAAGCCTATGAATCTGTAATAAGTAATTTATCAAGAGACTATAAGGTTAATGTTAATATAATTCATGGAAAAATTGATTATATTCACGGAAAGGCTTTTGGTATTTTATTAATCAAAATACAAGGTACTACAGAAGAACGTGAAAATGCAAGAAATTATATAAAAGATAATGTATATAACTATGAAATTATTAGTAAGGGGGATGTACAATAATGAGTGAAACTTATGAAATATTAAATAGAGAATTATTAAAGGCTGTAATAGAAACAGCTGAAATGGTAGGATACTCAATGGTTGTAGCCCTTATATTTGGAACCTTATTAGGACTTGCACTTTACTTAACTTCAAGTAATCTTTTCTTCAAAAATAAGATTATTAATGCTATTTCAGGTGCTATAGTAAATATAATTCGTTCAATTCCCTTTGTAATATTAATGGTTTTATTTATTCCATTAATGAAGCTAATTACAGGTACAAGTATTGGACCAGAGGCTGCATCAGTTCCTTTAGCTATTGCATCCATAGCTTTTTTTGCAAGACTAGTTGAAAGCTCTTTAAATGAAGTGGACAAAGGTGTTTTAGAAGCAGCTAAAGCAACAGGTGCAGGAACTTTTTTAATACTAAAAAGAGTAGTATTTGTAGAAGCTTTTCCATCTTTAGTAAGAGCAGCTACAGTAACCTTTGTAAGTATTGTTGGATACTCTGCAATGGCTGGCTTAGTTGGTGGTGGAGGTATAGGAAACCTTGCTATCCAATATGGTTATTATCGTTATGAAACTGGAGTAATGATTGTAACTGTCCTTATATTAGTTGTTGTAGTTCAAGTAGGACAAAGCTTAGGAGACTTACTATCTAGATTAGTTACAAGAAAGTAGGGATATAAAATGGAAGAGTTATATAAAATAATAAAAGATAAAAATAGAGTTATTTTAAATAATATAGAGGAAAAATATTTAACAGATACTCTTGGAAGACTAAAGGGAAAAGCTGATGCTTTAGTATTTCCCATATCTACAGAAGAGGTTAGTGGAGTATTAAAATTTGCATATAATAATAAAATTCCTGTAACTCCAAGAGGTGCAGGAACTAACCTTGTAGGATCAACAGTACCAACAGATGGTGGCATAGTTATTGATTTATCAAAAATGAATAGAATTTTACAGCTAGATAAAGAAACCTTTACTGCAACTGTAGAACCTGGTGTTGTATTAAAGGATTTTCAAGAATATGTGGAAAAAGAAGATTTATTTTATCCACCAGATCCAGGAGAAAAAACTGCAACAATAGGTGGTAATATTAGTACGAATGCAGGGGGTATGAGAGCTGTAAAATACGGAGTGACAAGAGATTATGTAAGAGCTTTAGAGGTTGTTTTAGCTAATGGTCAGGTGGTTAACATAGGGAAAAATGTTATTAAAGACAGCTCAGGCTTATCCCTAAAAAATCTTATAATTGGCTCAGAAGGAACTTTAGCAGTTATTACAAAGTGTGTATTAAAGCTTGTTCCAAAGCCAAAGGAATCCTTAAGTGTTTTAGTAACCTTTGAAAGTTTAAAGGCTGGAATTAACAAGGTTATAGAAATTATTAAGGAAAATGCAAACCCTACAGCTATAGAATTTGTTGAAAGAAAGGTTATAGAACTTGGAGAAAGTTATTTAAATTTAAAATTTCCTAGGCAATATGGACAAGCTTATATAATTCTAACCTTTGATGGAGACAGCATTGAAGAAATAAATAATAATATAAATAAGGTGAAAATAATTACCTCTGATGTATTAGTTTTAGATGATCCAAAAACAATCGAAACTGTGTGGAAAATAAGAGGTGTTCTTGTTAAAGCAGTAGAAGCAGTATCAGAACAAGAGCCAGTTGATATTGTAGTGCCAATAAACAAAATTGCAGATTTTATCTCTTATGTAAATGAAGTTCAAGAGGAAACAGGAGTTAAAATGATAAGTTTTGGACATGCTGGTGATGGAAATGTTCATCTTTGCGTAATAAGAGGACATAGAGATGATGAAACTTGGAAAAAAGACTTACATAAGGTAATGAATTTGATTTATTCAAAAGCCAATGAACTTGGTGGACTTCCATCAGGAGAACATGGAATAGGATTAACTAAAAAGCCTTATTTCATAAGAAAAGACAATGAAATAAATATTTCTCTTATGAAGGGAATTAAAGAATCTTTAGATCCTAAAGGGATATTAAATAGTAAAAAATCTTATAGTTAAATGTATATTTCAAAGGATGTGCAAAATGAAAATTCATTTTGCACATCCTTTTATTATGTTTCAGTTATATATTTAACATTTTTTTGGTATAATGAAAAAGAATATATAAATGAAAAATATTACAGGGAGGTATATATATGGGACTTATTAAAGCTGGAATAGGTGCAGCTGGGGGAGTTATGGCTGATCAGTGGAAGGAGTTCTTTTATTGTGATGCATTAGAGGCAGATATACTTGTGGCAAAGGGAAGAAAGAAAGTTTCAAAGCGTTCATCAAATACTAAGGGTGATGAGAATATAATTTCAAATGGCTCAGGTATAGCTGTTAATGATGGGCAATGCATGATTATAGTTGAACAAGGTAAAGTAGTTGAGGTGTGTGCTGAACCAGGAGAGTTTATTTGGGATACTTCAACAGAACCAAGTATTTTTACTGGTGGGTTAGGAGAAGGTATTAAAAATACATTTTCCATGATTGGGAAACGTTTTACTTATGGCGGAGATACTGGAAAAGATCAAAGAGTATATTATATAAATACTAAAGAAATTTTAGGGAATAAATACGGTACAGTTAATCCTATACCATTTAGAGTTGTAGATAAAAACTTAGGTCTTGATGTAGATATCTCTATTAGATGTAATGGTGAATATTCTTACAAGATTATTAATCCAATACTTTTTTACACTAATGTTTGTGGAAATGTTGAAAATACATATGAAAGACAAGAAATTGATAGTATGTTAAAAACAGAGCTACTTACAGCTCTTCAGCCTGCATTTGCAAAAATATCAGAACTTGGAGTTCGTTATAGTGCTCTTCCAGGGCATACTATGGAAATTTCAGATGCTCTTAATGAAGTTCTTACTAAGAAATGGGCTGAAAACAGAGGGATAGTTGTTGCCTCTTTTGGAATTAATTCTGTAACTGCGCCTAAAGAAGATGAAGATATGATTAAGGACTTACAGAAAACTGCTGTTTTCAGAAATGGAAATATGGCAGGGGCAAGATTAGTTGATGCTCAAGCAGAGGCTTTAAAAACAGCTGCAGGAAATGATAATGGAGCTATGATGGGCTTTATGGGAATGAATATGGCTCAAAATGCTGGTGGAATGAATGCACAAAGTCTTTTTGAAATGGGCCAGAAACAACAATCAGAAAACCAGGTATCAGAAAATAAAAAAGAAGAAAAGAAGTCTGATTCATGGACTTGCAATTGTGGAGCTGAAAATACAGGAAAATTCTGCATTGAATGTGGAAAGCCTAAGCAAGAAGATGGATGGACTTGTAAAGAATGTGGAGCTATTAATAAAGGAAAATTTTGTGCAGAATGTGGAGCTAAGAAGCCAGAAGAAGCACCATTATATAAATGTGACAAATGTGGATGGGAACCAAAAGACCCAGCGCATCCTCCTAAATTCTGTCCTGAATGTGGAGACCCATTTAATGAAAAGGATGAGAAGTAGTTAGTATATTGCTTACTACTAAAAAAGGGGGGATTAAGAATGTCTGAAATAAAAGAATATAAATGTCCATGTTGTGGTGGGGCTATAGAGTTTAATAGCTCCATTCAAAAAATGAAATGTCCCTATTGTGATACAGAATTTGAAATGGAAACAATAAAGGCATATGATGAAGAATTAAAAAATGATAGTGATTCTAATATGTCTTGGAATGAAGATATTGGAGGAGAGTGGCAAGAAGGTGAACAGGAAGGAATGAGAGTTTATTCCTGTGAATCTTGTGGTGGTGAAATTATTGCAGATGAAAATACTGCAGCTACAAGTTGCCCATATTGTGGTAGCCCAGTTGTTATGACTGGACAGTTCAAAGGATCTCTTCGTCCAGATTATGTTATTCCTTTTAAATTTAATAAAAAGCAAGCAAAGGAAGCACTAAAAAAACATATGACTGGAAAGCGCCTTCTTCCTAAAGTTTTTAAAGATGAAAATCATATTGAAGAAATAAAAGGAGTTTATGTTCCTTTTTGGCTTTTTGATGCAGATGCAAATGCTAACATAAGATATAAGGCAACAAAGGTTAGATGCTGGAGCAATAGCGACTATAATTATGAAGAAACAAGTTATTATTTAGTTATGCGTAGTGGTAAATTAAGGTTTAAGCTTGTTCCTGTAGATGGCTCTTCTAAAATGCCAGATGATCTTATGGAATCAGTAGAGCCATTTGATTTTAAAGAAGCTGTTGATTTTAATACAGCATATCTTGCTGGGTATCTTGCTGATAAATATGATGTGAATTCTGATGTATGTATAGAAAGGGCAAATCAGCGTGTTAAGGCAAGCACAGAAGATTCCTTTAGAAATACTGTAAAAGGCTATAGCTCAGTAGTTTGTGAAAATAGCAGTATTAATATTCAAGATGGTAAGGTTAAATATGTTCTTTATCCAGTTTGGGTTCTTACAACAAAATGGAAAGATGAAAATTATATTTTTGCTATGAATGGACAAACTGGTAAGTTTGTTGGAAATATGCCTGTGGATAAAGCTGTTTATTGGAAATGGTTTATTAGTTTAACAGTTATAATAGGGGCAGTTATTTATGGGTTAATGTGGCTGTATGTATTGATATAAGGAGGGGAAATTTATGAAAAAAAATATTATGGCAAAAAAATTCGCTTTAATTTTATGTTTATTTATCACTGTGTTTTCTCTTTCTTTTAATGTTAATGCAACTGAAATCCCAGAAGATAGACTACTTCCAAGGGTTGTAGATAATGCAAGATTACTTACAGAAAGTGAAAAAGCAAAATTATTAGTTATGGTTGATGAAATTAGTGAAAGACAGCAATGTGATGTGGCAATAGTAACAGTAAAATCATTAGATGGTAAAACTTCAACTGAGTACGCTGATGATTTTTATGATTATAATGGTTATGGAATGGGAAGCAATGATGATGGAATATTATTATTAATAAGTATGCAAAATAGAGATTGGGCAATTTCTACTTATGGATATGGTATTAGAGCTTTTACTGATGCTGGTCAAAGATATATTATGGATCAAGTTACACCATTACTTAGTGATGCCAAATATAGTGAAGCATTTACATCTTTTGCAGACTATTGTGATGATTTCATTACTGAGGCAAAGGCAGGCAAGCCTTATGATACCAATAATATGCCAAAAGGAAAGGTAAGTCCATTATGGATTCTTGGGGACCTTGGAATTGGTGCAGTTATAGCATTTATTATTATGTTTGTAATGAAAAAATCATTAACAACTGTAGAAATGCAAAGAACAGCAAAAAATTATGTTGTTGATGGTAGCTTAGAGCTAACAAATGATACAGATATGTTTTTATATAGAAATGTTAATAGAACTGCTAAGCCTAAGAATAATAGCAGTGGAGGAGGAAGTAGCACACATAGTAGTTCATCAGGACGATCCCATGGAGGAAGCAGTGGTAGTTTTTAATAATTAAATAATTATATAGATAATACTCTCCATAAATGGCATAAACTATGTTAAAATCATACTTTATCTTTATGGAGATTTTATTATTTTTATAGATTTATATTACTGCCTGATAAAATGGTTGCAAATAAAATAAGTGCTGTAGCAAAATAATTTTCAAAGGCATCTGTTTTGTTACTTTCACTTTCATCTGAATTTGAAGCTTTAACAAAATTATTATAATTTATAAGTAAAAAGATGGTAGTACCAATGGTAAAAATTCTGTTAGAAGTGAGTGGAAGAATATTTATGTTTTTTAAATCACTATAATAATTAGTGCCATTAAGTTTATCATATATTTGCCCTTTAAGAATATGAATGTATCTTATATTAATCCCTAAAGCTGCAACTAAAGAATAAATCACTGTTTCAGAAATGTTAAATATTTGAAGCTGAGATAACAAATCCTGTATCTCATTAATATCTATGTTATTTTCATCAGAATTAAGCATATTGAGCACCCTTATTATTAGTATTATATATTGTATGAGTTCTTTACAGTTTATGGTATAATTTTCATATAGATTTTGGGGTGAGAAGATGAATAAGTTTGATTTTTTTGGTAAGGTAAAATTAATAAAGGCTGAAGAAAAGGATAATTTACTTTTACAGGAGCTTAAAAAAGAAAGTTTTATGGAAATACTTAATAAGTATAAAGATTATGATACTAACCCAGCCTTAGAAAGCATAGAGAAAATAAATAAGGAAATTAGTGATGAGAGCTCAGATTATTATATTATTTCTGTTAATAATGATAATATAGGTGGCATTAGAATTGAAAATAAAAATAAAAACATATATAGAATAAGTCCGTTTTTTATAATTCCCAAATATCAAGGATTATCTATAGGCTATGAAGTATTAACTATGATATTTCAAAAATATTCAAAAGCTAAATGTTTTATTTTATCAACTATTAAGGAAGAAAAGCGCAATTGTCATTTATATGAGAAAGCAGGCTTCAAAAGGTCAGAAGGCGAAATAAATATTAAAGATAATATGACCATAGTTAGCTATGAAAAAGTAATGTATACAAACTTATTAAGTGAGTATGATAAAGAAGAAAAAGCCGTAATTAACCCTGATGATACTTTAGAAGGGGATTTTAATGTGCCAGAGCTTTTTGTTATGACTTTTACAAAATCAATTATAGATAAATGGGCATCCTTTGAAGATAGCACCTTTATTGGATATACAGGCTCTGCAAATGGTCAGATACCAATATACAAAATTAAATATAAAAATAAAGAAATTGGATTTTGTTTAGCTTTAGTGGGTGCTTCAATATGTACTGGAATTATGGAAGATATTATAGCCTTAGGGGCAAAAAAGATAGTTGTTTTTGGATCCTGTGGAGTATTAAATAATGAAATAGCTGATGGTCATATAATTATTCCTTATGAGGCCCTTAGAGATGAAGGGACAAGTTATCATTATGCACCTCCTTCAGATAGTATTTTCATGGAAAAGGAATCAGTAACAGCTTTAAAGTCAGTAATGGAGGAGTTTAAGTATAAATATATGATTAGTAAGACATGGACCACAGATGCCTTTTATAGAGAGACTAAAAGTAAGGTAGAAAGAAGAAAACAATCTGGATGTACTGTTGTGGACATGGAATGTTCTGCATTAATTGCATTAAGTAAACATAGAAATATTAAATTTGCACAATTTTTATATGCAGCAGATAATTTAGATTCAGATATATGGGAACAAAGAGGATTAACTCTTCATCAGGGTTTATCTAAAAGTGATGTTTACATGAAAGTAGCATTTGAAACTCTACTTAAGCTATAACAATGTATAAGGCAAAACATCTTTGGTAACCACTGCCATAATAGCAGCTTCACAGCCAATCCAAACATCATTTTTTCACATGTAAAATTCTCTTGATTTGTTTTAGTAAATGAGACTTTTGTCAATTTGATTATATGAGACATTCGTCTATAATTAAAATATCATATTTGAATGGGGTATTGAACTTATGAAAAAAGAACTTATGAATTATAAAAGTATTAGAGTAATTGTTATTTTGGCATTATTCAACTTTATATTTCTTGGAACAGAGTATATGTTTGATAATATGATGGCAAATGTAATTGATTCAAAAGGGGTAGTAGCTGCACAAAGCTATATTTTTGGAGCAAGTGTTATTGGATTTATTCTTTTTCCAATTATAAATAGGTTTATTAAGGAAAAAAATAAATTTAGTATAGTTTTTGCCACTTCTATGGTTAGTATTATATGTATTTTCATTATTAAACAGCATACTTCATACAAATCAATACTAATATCTGGGCTTGTTATTTTTGTAATACTAGGAATTGTAGGAAGTGCAGTTCACTATATAGCTGCTTGTGCTCTTAATAATAGAAAAAACTTAGCCAAAACTGTTGGAATGGCCTATGGAGTTGGGATACTACTTCAATTTATTAATAATAATTTTATAAATAATGATACCACTGAATCAATGGTTCTATGGGTGTTTTTGGTAATTTTGTTATTTTAATGGTAAGGATAGAAAAAGATAAGTTAATTGAAAAATATAAAAAGGATAAATATGTTCTAAAGAACCCTATTATTGCAGGTGTGACTTTAATTATTATGGTTGCATTAATGACCTGTATATTTGCAACATTAGATAATGCAGTAACGCTTGTCCATGCAACAGGGAATGTGGACATAGGACAGTGGCCACGATTATTATTAGCTTTAAGTGGATTAACTGCAGGATTTTTATTTGATATAAAAAAACGTAGATATATGAATATAATGATGTATTGTGTAACACTTTTGTCAACGGCTTGTGTAGTGGTCATGGAGTTTGGAGGACCATTTTTAATAGGGTTAATTGTATTTTACCTTTCAGCAGGATTTTTTGCAGTATTTTTTACTGCTAGCTTTATGGATTTATCATATTATATGAATATTCCTGAATTTTGGGCAGGACTTGGACGTGCTATAAACAATGCAGGCGCTGTAATAACAGGAGCATTGTCAGTTACATTATTAACATTAGCAAATAATATGGCAATGACTATTATAGCATTATTTTTATTCATGTTAATAAGTGTAACGATTTTTATTTATTCAAATCAATTAAGAATTAATGAGTATACAGAAGATAAGGTAGAACAATTTGTGAAAATAAAAATGGAAGATGAAGAAGAAAGGTTTTCTAGGTTTTCTGAAGTATTTTCACTAACAGCTAGAGAAAAGGAGGTTCTTAAAATTTTATTATCTTCAGATGAAAGTGCACAAGATATTGCTGATCAACTTTTTATATCAAGGGCAGCATTATACAGGCATATTGGAAGTCTTAATGAAAAAACGAAAACTAAGTCTAGAATTGGATTACTTCAATTCTACTATACATGGAATGAAGCAGATTGATACATTAATATAAAATAGAGACAAATGTAAACTGTGAAACTCACATTGGTTATGATATAAAAATTATGGTAACACTTTTTTACTGTAAAAATGAGAATTATAACAATGGGAGGTATTAATTATGAGAGAAAAGTTACACAAAATTTTTGCAGGTCTTTTGGCAGTATGTCTATTGGTATCATTGGGTTATGCACCAATAGAAGTTAAGGCAATAGGAAGTACTTATACCATTGGCTTGCAAGGAAATCCAAACTATTCGGATAGTTGGTTTAATTATGAAGGTGGTAAAGTTAAAGTTACAATTAATGGAGCTGAAGCTAGTACTGAGGAGATTGGAGATATAGGGATTACAGATACAGTAGTTGTTACTTTGAATGCTGATGAAGGGAATGTGGGGAATCTTGTATATGGAGGTATGAGTGATCCTGGTAATGAGCCAAGCTGGGTAGTAAATGAAAGTGGTAGTACAAAGACATATACATTTACGGCATCAGATGTTCATATTACAGGAGAATCAGGAAGTAATTATCTTGCACTTAATTGTGAGTTTAAAAATTCTGATGATCCAGGACCTGGACCAACACCAACAGAAGGAATAACATTTCGTATTGAAGGAGATTCACCTGACAAGGCTACTATTCAGTATTCCACAGATAATGGATTAACTTGGAATACTATCAATACAAATACAACTCTTGATAGTAATATAGAAACAGCAAAGGTAAAAGTTACATATAACTCAAGTGATATAATGGTACAAAGTCCAGGTTGGGGAGATAATGGAGTTATAGAAAGTGGAAAAGAATATGTAGTAAGTGAAAAACTTGAATATTCTATCCAAATTGACAAAATTGTTAGGACTGTTGTATGGGCATATGATGATGCTTTTGGTCCAGATGGAAAGGTTGAGCATGGAACAGTAGAAATAATTTCAGCAATAAAACCTGGTGAAACCGAACAGTGGTCAGGAATAGAACCAGAAATTTTCCCGGGTGTAAATAATATACAGGATGAAGTTGGTGGACGAGTTGCTATTATACCTGGAAGTACTGTAACTGTAAAAATTATACCAGACTATGGATATCAGTTTATGTCAGGCTCATTAAATGGGAATGAAGTTATAGCAGGCAATGAGGTTGGTACATTTACTTTTGTAATGCCAAATACCAATTTGCATTTAAGTGCATTATTTACAAAAAATCCTGATAAAGTTGATGTTTCAGCTGATGGTATAACTTCAGCTACAATTGATGGTGGAGCTGGTGTTATTTCTTCTGGTAATTTAAAGCTAAAAGTAATGGATTCCACTATGAAGGACTCAGAAAAGACTGAAATGATGTCAAGTGAAGCTTGTTCTGGTGTAACAATTACAAACTGGTTAAAGGTTGATTTGGAACAAATAATAAATAAAGGAAACAGCTTGGATATGTGGACAACAGAATTAGAGGAATTAAGCCAAAAGGTAACTATTGCCCTAAATGTTGGAACAAAATTAGATGCAACAAAATCATATGTGGTTATACGTAAACATAAAGGTGTTTATGAACAGATTCCTGCTACTTATGATAAAGCAAAAGGAACATTAACATTCAAGTCAGACAAATTCTCAGATTATGCAATTGGAACAATGAATAATTATCCTGTTATTGAAGGGGCAAATGGAAGTTTTGTAATGGGTTCAGGTGAATATACTATAAGAATTGATGGAGATTTTGCAAAGTTTGTAGATTTATATATAGATGGCAAATTAGTTGATAAAAAGTACTATACAGCAAAAAGTGGTTCAACAATTATTACATTTACATCAGAATATATGAAGACACTTTCTCTTGGAACACATAATATTAAAGTAAAATACACAGATGGTTATGCTGAAACAACAATGACAATATTAGGTGAAACAAGTAAAACAAATGAAACAAGTGAAGCTAAGACTAGCGATAATACTCCTATTACAATGCTATTGATTGTGGCAATAATTTCAGGAGCAGGTGTAATTCTTACATCAAAAAAGAGAGCAAAGTAATATCCAAGTAGAGACACATAGATGTTAGATGGAAGTTAATAAATATTTATAAAAAACCACCTATCTTTTTAAAGGTAGGTGGTTTTTGTAATTACAAGAATTTTATTTTGATTTATAAAAAAACTCCCAATGATTGTATTTATATTTAGATTTAATTAAACTAATATTATCCAATAAATTGTTTAGAGAAGAGCTGGAGAAATATTGAATTTGTAGGTGATTGGGTTGGGGACAAGCTCCAATATAAAGAAATCATACAAACAATTTAAAAAAGAGAAATAGGATTTAAGGATTATTTAATAAATTCCTAACTATAATAAAATCAATGAATAAGAAAGGAGATAAAAAATGTATTTAAAAATTCTTAAAAAAGATCTAAAAAGAAAGAAGACAATGAATATAATTCTGCTAATATTCATTACCTTAGCAGTAACATTTATTGCAAGTAGTGTTAGGAATTTATTGTCTACATCAACGGCCTTAGAAAGTTACTTTAATAAAGCAGAATTAGCTGATTATATAATATTAGCCAATAATGATGAAAGTATTAATACAGATATTTGTGATTTTCTAAATAAAAATGAAAATGTAGATAACTACAAAATAGACAGTATTATATCCTTTGGTGATAATAATATGAAATTCCCAAATGGAGATGAACTAGAATTTACTTCAGATACTATGTTTCTTAGTAAATTAAAAATTAATCAACAAAAATTCTTTGATGAAAATAATAATGAAATTACTAATATCAATGAAGGAGAAATTTTAATTAATACTTCAGATATGGAGAAAAATAACCTTAAACAAGGAGATAAAATTATCTTTCAAGGTAAAACCTTCATTGTTAAAGGAGCTTTTAAGGATGCTTTTTTAGGTTCATCAATGATGGGAGTAAAAAGATTAATTTTTAGTGACGAGGATTATGAATACTTAAAAAAAGAATATGATAATGTGGAAATGAAGATGTATTCCATTAATACAAATGACATAAAGGGTTTTACAGAGGACTACAATAATGAAGGCTTTCCAATAATATTTTCATGTGATAAAGCATTAATATCAAATTCATATATTATGGATATGATTATTGCAGGAGTATTAATGGTATTAAGTATTTTCCTTATACTTATTTCAATGATAATTTTAAGATTTACAATTGTTTTTACATTACAAGAAGAGTTTAAAGAAATTGGAATAATGAAAGCAATTGGTATAAAGCCAAATGATATTAAGCTTATATATACTGTGAAATATTTTGCTATTTCAATATTAGGTGCTGTAATAGGATTTTTCTTAAGTATACCTTTTGGAAATATGTTATTAGAATCTGTTTCAAAAAATCTTGTTATTGAAGAGAATACCAATGGATTATTAATTAATTTTATATGTTCAATTTTAGTTGTTTTAGTTGTAATGCTATTTACTTATTTCTGTAGCAGACATATTAACAAATTTACTGCTATAGATGCCATTAGAGGAGGAAATACTGGAGAAAGCTATCATTCAAAGAGCATTTTTTCATTAAGTAAATTAAAAAGAACACCAACAATTTTATATATGGCCATAAATGATATATTAACCGGCATAAAAAGGTTTGTTGTATTAATTTTTATTTTTACTTTAGGTATTATATTAATGATAAATCTAATAAGTACAGGAAATACTCTTCAGGATGAAAGCCTGATAAAAACCTTTAATATGACAGAAAGTGATGTATTTTTAGTTTCAGATAAAGAAGCAAATACAATTCTTAGTAGCAAAAGTCATACATTTATAGAATCATATTTATCAGATATGAATGAAAAGCTTAAAAAAGAAAATATAGATGCAGATGTATTTACGGAAATGGCTTTTAAATTAAGAATATCCCATAATGATAAGAGTTATACTTCAATATCAATGCAAGGGATAGGAATTAGTGCTGATAATTACGATTATTTAGAAGGTACTGCCCCAATATATGATAATGAAATTGCTTTATCAAATCTTGTTAAAGAAAATATTGGAGCAGAAATTGGAGATACAGTTTCTATAAAACAAGGAGATAATGTTAAAAATTATGTAGTTACAGCTACTTATCAATCAATGATGAACATGGGAGAAGGTATAAGATTTTCTGAAAAAGATAATATTGATTACAACCTAGTTACAGGAACTATGGGAATTCAAATAAGATTTAGAGGAAACCCTACAGAGATTGAAAAGGAAAATTATTTTAATAAAATAGAGAATATATTTCCAGAATATACTGTTTACAATGGAGAAGGATTTTTAAAACATATGATGGGAGATATAGTTTCACAAATTGATGAAGTTAAAAATTTGTTATTATTAATAACAATAGTAATAAATTGTTTGGTAACAATACTAATGGTAAAAAGCTTTCTTATAAAAGAAAAAGGTGAAATAGCAATGTTAAAATCTATTGGATTTAAAAATAGTAGTATTATTTTGTGGCAAACAACAAGAATGGGAATTGTAATGGTTGTATCTACGATTTTAGGTATTTTGTTAGCAAATCCAATAACTAAGGCAACCTCAGGAAAAGTATTTGAATTTATGGGGGCAAGCCAAATAAAATTTGTTATTAATCCATTAGAAGCATATGTTATTTATCCAATATTAATATTATTCTTTGTAACTGTAAGTAGCTTCTTAACCACTCTTCAAATAAGAAAAATTACAGTTTCAGAAACAAATAATATAGAGTAAGGAGCGTTAGGTTATGAGCGGAATTAAAGTTAAAGATTTATGTAAAACTTATGTTATAAATAAAAGACAAAAAAATGTATTAAAAAATATTAATTTTACAATTGAAGAAGGAGAAATGGTTGCAGTTATGGGTCCTTCTGGTTCTGGAAAATCAACTCTTTTATATACAGTATCGGGGATGGACACAATGACAGCAGGAAATGTGGATTTTTTTGGTAAAGATTTAAGTACCTTATCTCAAAAAAGTCTTGCTGAAGTCAGACTAAATGAAATGGGATTTATATTTCAACAAATGTATATGCTTAAAAATTTAAATGTTTTTGATAATATTATACTTCCTGCTTATAAATCTAAAAAAAGCAGTAGAGTAGAAATTAAAGAAAAAGGTAAGGAATTAATGAGAAAACTTGGTATAATTGATATATCGGAAAATGATATTAATGAGGTATCAGGAGGACAACTTCAAAGGGCATGTATTTGCAGAAGTATTATAAATAATCCTAAGATGATATTTGCAGATGAACCTACAGGAGCATTAAATCGTAGTGCTTCAGAGGAAGTTATGAATGAACTTAACAAAATAAATAAAGAAGGGACAACTATTATGCTTGTAACCCATGATGTTAAAGTAGCTGCAAAGTGTTCAAGAGTTATTTATTTAGTTGATGGTAATATACAAGGCGAGTATAAACTTGGAATTTATGATGATGAATGTACACTAAAGGAAAGAGAAAAAATAATAAATAATTGGTTAATGGAGCTTGGATGGTAATATGATAGATATACTTATTGTTGAAGATAATGTGGAGATTTCTGAAATACTTTCTGATTTTTTAAAGGCAGAAGGATATAAGGTTTTAGTTACAGATAGTGGAGAAGAGGCATTAAAAATATTTTCTGAAAACACTATAAATTTAGTTATTTTAGATATTATGCTTCCTGGAGTAGATGGTTTTGCAGTTTGTAAAAAAATAAGAGAAGAAAGTAACACTCCAATTATTATTGTAAGTGCCAAAATAAATAAGGAAGATAAGCTAAATGGCTTAATACTTGGGGCAGATGATTATATTGAAAAGCCTTATGATATTGATATTTTGCTTGCTAAAATTTCTGGGATTTTTAAGCGTAGAGCTAAAGGAAATATAATAATTGAGGATAATATTAAAATAAATAAAGACTCAAGAAGTGCTTACTTAAATAATAAAGAATTATCTTTAACAGTAAAGGAATATGAGTTATTATTATTACTTATTGAAAATAAGGGAAAAACCTTAAATAAGGAACATATTTTTAATGAAATATGGGGTCTTGATAGCTTTAGTGAACAGCAAACCTTAACTGTTCATATTAAATGGCTAAGAGAAAAAATTGAGAAGGATCCTAAAAATCCTAAGCGTATTATTACAGTTTGGGGTGTAGGGTATAGGTTTGTTAATTAAAAATATTTATTATAAAAAAGTATTGACTCTCACCTTTCGTCATAGTGTATTGTATAAATATAGTTGCAACTATATTTGATGAGAGGAGATGAAATAACTTTGGAAATGAAGATAAATGAGGTAGCCAAATTAACAGGAATTACTGTGCGCACCTTACATTATTATGATGAAATTGGATTATTAAAACCAAGTAGAATTTCAAATTCAGGATACCGTTTATATAATAAAGAAGCACTGGAAAAGCTACAGCAAATTCTTTTTTTCAGAGAATTAGATTTTTCTCTTAAAGATATTAAAGAAATTATGTTAAGCTCTTCATATTCTAAAGAAGAAGCTCTTAAAAAACACAGGGAGCTTCTTATACAGAAAGAAAATCGACTAAAAAGTTTAATAGAGCTTATAGAACAAATTATAGAAGGAGATAATAGTATGAGCTTTAAGGAATTTGATAATTCAGAATTAATAGAAAATAAAAAGAAGTATGCTAAAGAAGTTAAGGAACGTTATGGACATACAGATGCTTATAAAGAAAGTGAACAGAAAACAGCAGGTTATGATAATGAAAAGTGGAAAACTATTCAGGCAGATGGGGATAAAATTTTAGAAAAGTTTGCTGTATACAGAAATCTATCACCAGATAGCAGAGAAGTACAAGAATTAGTTAAGAAATGGCAAGATTATATAACTGATAATTTCTATAAGTGTACTAATGAAATATTATCTGGTTTAGGGGTAATGTATATTAAAGATGAACGTTTTACAAAAAATATTGATAAAAATGGTGAAGGAACAGCACAATTTATGTCCAAGGCCATTGAGATTTATTGTAGTTAATTAATAAGTAAGAGCTTTGGGAGGCAGATTGCTTCCTTAAGCTCTTTTCTTTGGTATAATTAAATTACTTGACTTGTGCATTAATTTAAGAAATTTTACCATTGGTTCTTAATTCATATATTACCAATAAAATTTTGAATAAAAAAGTAGCATATAAACCTCAAACATGTTAGATTTATGCTGACAACC
>JAAYPK010000118.1 GCA_012519845.1 Clostridiales bacterium | reverse complement strand
TGAACAATTTACTGATAAACAAGTGTTTCATGAAAACATTGATGTATCTATATTAAAAGATAAGCTAATAGAATTTATAAGTGGTAAATATAAAAATATTTCAGCTTGGTCTCTTGATACTACTTATGATATGAAAATATCAAAAAAAGGAAAAGTACATTTATCAAAGAGAAAAGATGAAAATAAGAAAATGTTAAATAAATCTCATAATAAAGAAAAAAAATATATATTAAAAGAAGGAATGATAATAGAACCCCTTATAGATCTTGGTATTTTTACTAAGGAAGGTAAAATTATAAATTCAAAATATGATAAATATAAGCAAATAAATAGGTTTATAGAAATTATAGATGATGAAATAAAAAATAATAATTATGAAGAACTTACAATTTTAGATTTTGGTTGTGGTAAATCTTATTTAACCTTTGTTTTGTACTATTATTTTGTAAAAATAAAAAATATTAAAGTTAATATGATAGGCCTAGACTTAAAGGAAGATGTAATAAATAAATGTAATAAAATTGCTAAAAGTTATAATTATGATAACCTGCACTTTGAATTAGGGGATATTAATGGTTACAAATATACTAACAAAGTTGATATGGTTATTACTCTTCATGCCTGTGATACTGCAACAGATTTTGCTTTATACAATGCTATAAAGTGGAATACAAAAATGATATTTTCAGTTCCTTGCTGCCAACATGAAATTAATAGTCAAATGAAAGCAGAATCTTTAAAGATAATTACAAGATATGGAATAATAAAAGAAAGAGTATCAGCATTGTTAACAGATAGTATAAGGGCAAATTTACTTGAAGCTTTAGGATATAAAACACAAATACTTGAGTTTATAGATATAAGCCATTCACCTAAAAATTTATTAATAAGAGCAATTAAAGGTAAAGTTTCTAAGGAAAAGAAGGAAAAATTATTGGAAGAGGTTAGTAGTACAATAAAGGAATTTAATATTAATCCTAAATTATATGATCTATTGAAAAAAGACAAATATATATAAAAGTTGAAAACATATTTTATAGAGTGTAAACTTATTAGTGGAATTAAAATAGTTATGGGGTGAGGATGGTTGGCTAAAAAGAAACCAAATAGAAGAAAGACGCAGAAAAAAGAAATAGAAGCAAAAAGTAATTATGAAATTAAAGGAATATTAATAATAGCAATTGGACTTTTAACTTTAATAGCTATTTATTCAAATCTTGCAGGTTTTTTATCTACAATATCTCAAAAGATTTCCTTTGTATTTTTAGGTCTTGGAGCTTATTTAATTCCATTATATTTAATTTATCTTGGATATAAATATATGGCAGGAAGAGGAAAAATTAATGTGGGAGTAAGATTTTATGGAATATCCACAATTATTTTTACTATATTATTGTTACTTGGAACAATATTTATTACAAGGCAATTAGCGCCAAATGATTTTGGAGGAAACTTAAGTACATTATTTAAAACTTCTGTTGAAGGTAAGGTTTCTATGCATGGTGGAATAATTGCTTATATCATATCTTATTTACTTTATAAATTTATCGGAGCTATAGGATCATATATTGTATATGGAGTAATTACTATAATTTCATTAATTCTTATATTCAATTTTTCTGTTGTTGACACAGTGTCTAGTGCAAAATCTAAAAGAAAAGAAAGAAAGAATGCAAATAAGAATAAAAAAATGAAGGCTGAGGATGAAGAGGACTTTATAAAAATTGAAAGAAACAATGTAAAGGAGCAAGATGAGTTTATAGATAAAGTAAATAACAAAATTAAAATACTAGACTTTATGAAAAATTCCAATATAGATGATTATGAGGATCCTGAGGAAGAAGAAGTGGTTTATGACAATTATATTGATAATGATTTAGATAAAGAAATTCAGGAAGCTACAATGAAAAATGCTAAGAGCTACAATGAAATTACGGATAATGCTGATACAAAATCAGAACCAAAACAAGTAAATTCTGAAGAGGATGTTAGTAAGGAACTAGATTCGGGATTAATATCAGAAAATAATGAGGAAGATAAAAATGAATATATTTTCCCAAATACAGATTTATTAAAATTTAATGGTAAAACAAAATTAAATAATTCTGATAAGAAGGATTTATTGGATAGTGCAAATAAATTAACAGAAATATTAGGTAATTTTGGTGTAGATGCAAATGTAATTAATATTTCAAAAGGACCTTCTGTAACAAGATTTGAACTTCAGCCAAGTCCTGGAGTTAAGGTTAGTAAAATAGTAAATTTAGCAGATGATATTGCTTTAGGTTTAGCAGCTTCAGGTGTTAGAATTGAAGCTCCAATTCCAGGCAAAGCAGCCGTTGGAATAGAGGTTCCAAATAAAAAACAAACTGCTGTATTTTTAAGAGAAGTATTAGATTCAAAGGAATTTAAAAATACAAATAAAAAATTAGCCTTTGCACTAGGAAAAGACATTGGTGGAGAATGTGTTGTAGGAGATTTAAGTAAAATGCCTCATACATTAATTGCTGGTGCTACTGGTTCAGGTAAATCTGTTTGTATTAATTCCCTTATTATAAGTATTTTATATAAATATTCTCCTGATGAAGTTAAGCTTCTTATGGTTGACCCAAAAGTAGTTGAATTAAATGTTTACAATGGTATACCACATTTATTAATTCCAGTAGTAACAGATCCTAAAAAGGCAGCTGCTGCATTAAACTGGGCTGTTAATGAAATGACTAAAAGATATAATCTTTTTGCAGAAAATGGTGTTAGAAATATTGATTCTTATAATGCATTGTTTGAAAAGGGGAAAATTGAAAGTAAATTACCTTTTATAATAATTATTGTTGATGAGCTTGCAGATTTAATGATGGTTTGTCCTAATGATGTAGAAGATTATATTGGAAGGCTTGCACAAATGGCAAGAGCAGCTGGAATGCATCTTGTAATAGCAACTCAAAGACCATCTGTTGATGTAATTACAGGGGTTATTAAAGCAAATATTCCATCTAGAATTTCCTTTGCTGTATCATCTCAGGTTGATTCTAGAACAATTCTTGATAGTGCAGGAGCTGAAAAACTATTAGGTAAAGGGGATATGCTTTATTATCCTGTAGGTGAAGCTAAGCCATTAAGAGTACAAGGATGCTTTATATCAGAAGAAGAAGTAGAGAATGTTGTCCAATTTATTAAAAATGATTCTAAGGAAGCTGAGTATGAAGATGAAATAATAGAACATATAAATAATGAAGCTGGTGGAAAGTATGTAGAAGATGGAGAAGAAATTGACGAATTACTATCAGAGGCTGTTAATATTGTAGTAGAATTTCAACAAGCTTCAACTTCTTTCTTACAAAGACGACTTAGAATTGGATTTAACAGGGCTTCAAGAATAATGGATCAATTAGAAGATAGAGGGGTAATTTCTCCTAGGGATGGAAGTAAGCCAAGAACAGTATTGATGAAAAAAGAGGATTTGTTAGAGAATAGTGTAGGTGAATAAAATTTCACTTGTAATATAAAATAAACAGTTATAAAATAATTAAAAAAGTAGCAATCTTAGGAGGAAAAATCTTGAAGAAATATAAAGTTGGAATGGTGAGTCTTGGATGTGACAAAAATAGAGTGGATTCTGAGATTATTTTAGGGTCAATGAGTAAGGAATATGAAATAACGAATAATGCTAAAGAAGCAGATATTATTATAGTAAATACATGTGGATTTATTGAAAAAGCAAAAGAAGAATCAATAAATACTATTTTAGAAATGGCTAAATATAAAACTGATTCTAATTGTAAGTTATTAATAGCAACAGGTTGTTTAATACAACGATATGGAGAAGAATTAAAGGAGCTAATTCCAGAAATTGATATTATGCTTGGGGTAAATGATTATAGAGAAATTAATGAAATTATTAGTGAATTTATTAATAAAGAAAATAAATCTATAAAAATAAATTATTCAGATAGCAATATAAATGAAGGCGAGAGAATTCTAACTACAGCATCACATACTGCATATATAAGAATTGCGGAAGGCTGTGATAATTTTTGTACCTATTGTATTATCCCTAAAATAAGAGGGAAATTTAGAAGTAGATCAAAAGAAAGTATAATAAATGAAGCATTAAATCTTGCAAAAAATGGAGTAAAAGAAATCATATTAATTGCTCAAGATACAACTATGTATGGCAAGGATATATATGGGAAAAAAGTTCTACATAATTTATTAAAAGATTTATCAGAAATAGAAGGTATTGAATGGATTAGAGTATTATATTGTTATCCTGAAGAAATATACGATGAATTAATTGATGAAATAGCGCAAAATAAAAAAGTTGTAAAATATTTAGATCTTCCAATTCAACATATTAATAGTAGAATATTAAAGCTTATGGGAAGAAAAGTTTCAAAGGAAGATATTATAGATAAAATTAATTTATTAAGAAGAAAAGTTAAGGATATTACCATTAGAACATCAATAATTGTAGGATTTCCAAGTGAAAGCAATGAAGAATTTCAAGAAGTTAAAGATTTCTTAGAAGAATATAAGTTAAATAATGTTGGTGTATTCTCATATTCAAGAGAAGAAGGTACACCAGCAGCTTTAATGGATAATCAAATTGATGAAGATATAAAGGCAAAAAGAGAAGAAGAATTAATGTTAGTTCAAAAATCAGTTTCAAAAGCTATAAATGAATTGAAAATTAGCAAATTTTATGATATTCTTGTTGAGGGATATAATGATGAATATTATTATGGAAGAAGCTATGAAATGGCACCAGAAGTAGATGGAAATGTATTTTTCAAAAGTGAAGAGCATATTCCAATTGGTTCTATTGTTAAGGTTCACATAACAGAATGTTCAGAGTATGATTTAATAGGAGTTGTAGAATATGAATCTTGCAAATAAATTAACATTAGTTAGGATTTTTTTAGTTCCAATTTTTCTTATACTTTTTGCAGCAGGGATACCTTATGGTACTTATTTAGCAACAATTATTTTTATATTAGCATCTTTGACTGACAAATTAGATGGGTATATTGCAAGAAGCAGAAATCAAATTACAAATTTTGGGAAGTTTATGGATCCTTTAGCTGATAAATTATTAGTAACTTCTGCACTTATTTCGTTAGTGGAATTACAAATAGTACCAGCTTGGGCGGCAATAGTAATTATAGCAAGAGAGTTTGCAGTTTCTGGTTTAAGAACAGTTGCAGCTTCAGAAGGTAAAGTTATAGCTGCAAGTTGGTGGGGAAAAATTAAAACTGTTTTTCAAATAATAGCAATAATAATTTTATTACTAGAAGTAAATATTGATAGTTCAGCTTATTTAACAAAACTAGTTTCAGAGAGTTATTTCTGGCATGGATTTTTTGCTTATATGCCAAAAATAACATTAGGAATAGCTATAGTAATTACAGTAATCTCAGGTATAGATTATTTTTATAAAAATAAAAATACAATTTCAACTGATAAATAATTTAGATGGCTATCGCTTGAAGGATAAAAACCTTGAGTGATAGCTTTTATCTTTGCAATTTACTTATCTTCATAACTAGTAAAAAGGTATACTTTTATAAATAATGGAAATCATTATATAATATATGTTGACGATAAGTTTGATATAGATTATAATTATATAGAACGTAAGTTCGTTATTAGTGAGAGAGGTGTAATTTAAATGAGCGATATTAATTCGGATAAATTAAAAGCAATTGAAGCTGCTATGGGGCAGATAGAAAAACAATTTGGTAAAGGTTCAGTAATGAAATTAGGTGAAAATAGTCACCTTACTGTTGATTCTATTTCTACAGGATGTTTAGATTTAGATATTGCCCTTGGAATCGGGGGAGTACCTAAGGGGAGAATAGTAGAAATATACGGACCTGAAAGTTCGGGTAAAACAACAGTAGCTCTTCATATAGCTGCAGAAGCTCAAAAAAATGGAGGAGCTGTTGCCTTTATAGATGCTGAACATGCATTAGACCCAAGTTATGCAAGAAAAATTGGAGTTGATACAGAAAATCTTATTGTATCTCAACCAGATACAGGAGAACAAGGTCTTGAAATAGCAGAGGCATTAGTAAGATCTGGGGCTATAGATGTGTTAGTAGTAGACTCAGTAGCAGCTCTTGTACCAAGAGCTGAAATTGAAGGTGAAATGGGAGATTCCCATGTAGGATTACAAGCAAGATTAATGTCACAAGCTTTAAGAAAATTAGCAGGTACAATTAATAAAACAAATTGTGTAGCTATTTTTATTAACCAATTAAGAGAAAAAGTTGGTGTTATGTTTGGTAATCCAGAAACAACAACAGGAGGAAGAGCTTTAAAATTCTATGCATCTGTAAGATTAGATGTTAGAAGAATAGATTCCATTAAAAATGCAGATTCTATAATAGGTAATAGAACAAGAGTAAAAGTAACTAAAAATAAGGTTGCACCACCATTTAAACAAGCAGAATTTGATATTATGTATAATGAAGGTATTTCAAGAACTGGGAATATTGTTGACGTTGGTGTAAAAGAAGGTATAGTACAAAAAAGCGGAGCTTGGTTCTCTTACGGTGATACTAGATTAGGTCAAGGAAGAGAAAATGCTAAAATATACTTAAATGACAATCCAGAAGTAGCTTTAGAAATTGAAAATAAAATTAGAGAAAAATATGACTTACCTTTAAATACTGGAGTTAAAGAAGAAACCGTTGAAGATTAGAATATATATAAAAAATTATTTTTATTTTATGATATATAAATGAGTTTATATTTTATAAGAATTATAAGAGCAGTTAATTATGCGATTATAATTCTTAATTATTTATAGATTAAAATTTTAAGATTAAGTTAAGAATAAAAATAGTAAATAAAAGTTATTATTTTAATTAATAAATACTTATATATTAGTTATTTTAACCTATATAGGTCAATATTTCACATTAATAAATATTTCATATAGAATAACTATTTATTAATTGAGAATGTGATGGTAACTAAACTTGACATAATTTTATTTTTCAGATAAAATAATAACAAATACTGGTTTATCATATTCCTAAATAGCAGCTAAAGAATATGACACATTAACACCTTATATTTACATGTAATAGATACAAAAAATATAGGAGGTGTAAAGTGGGAAAATATATAATAATAATAGCAATAGATATTCTTGTGTTATTAATTGGAGGAATAATAGTTTATAAGACGATTAAAACCACGTCTAAAAAGAAAATAGAATCTCTAGAAAAAGAAGCTGAAACAGTACTACAAAATAGTAAAAGAGATGCTGAAGCAACTAAAAAAGAAGCAATTTTAGAGGCGAAAGAGGAAGTTCATAGAATAAGGACTGACTTAGATAAGGAATCTCGTGAAAGAAGAAATGAAATTCAAAAACTTGAAAGAAGAATCCTTCAAAGAGAGGAATCACTTGATAAAAAGAGTGAACAACTTCAAAAGAAAGAGGATGCAATCAATGTTAGAATGATTGAAATCGATAATACTGAACTAGAAATCAAGGAACTTCATAATAAAATTAGAGAAGAACTTGAAAGAGTATCTTCATTATCAAGTGAAGAAGCTAGAAACATATTGTTAGATGAAATCAAAAAAGAAATTACTCATGATGCTGCATTAATGATTAAAGAAGTAGAAAATAAGGCAAAAGAAGAAGCTGACAAAAGAGCTAGAAACATAATCACAAATGCAATTCAAAGATGTGCAGCAGACCACGTTTCTGAATTAACAGTACATGTGGTAGCGTTACCTAATGACGAAATGAAAGGCAGAATAATAGGTAGAGAAGGTAGAAACATTAGAACTTTAGAAACTTTAACAGGAGTTGATTTAATTATTGATGATACTCCAGAAGCAGTTATTTTATCAAGCTTTGATCCTATAAGGAGAGAAGTGGCTAAAATAGCACTAGAAAAGTTAATAGTGGATGGTAGAATTCATCCAGCTAGAATTGAAGAGATGGTTGAAAGAGCACAAAAGGATGTAGAAAATGACATTAAAGAAGAAGGAGAACAAGCAACTCTAGAAACAGGTGTTCACGGAGTACATCCAGAAATTATTCGATTACTTGGAAGATTAAAATATAGAACTAGTTATGGACAAAATGTTTTAAAACATTCCATAGAAGTTTCATATTTAGCTGGTTTAATGGCTTCAGAATTAGGTTTAGATGTTACTTTAGCTAAGAGAGCTGGTTTATTACATGATATTGGTAAAGCAGTTGATCAAGAGCAAGAAGGACCTCATGCATTAATTGGAGGAGATTTAGCTAAAAAATACAAAGAATCTCCATTAGTTGTAAATGCAATAGCAGCCCATCATGGTGATGTAGAAATGCAATCATTAGAGGCAGTTTTAGTTCAAGCAGCAGATGCAATTTCTGCAGCTAGACCAGGAGCAAGAAGGGAAACCTTAGAAGCTTATATTAAGAGACTTGAATCTTTAGAAGAAATTGCAAATTCTTATGAGGGTGTTGAAAAGTCATATGCAATTCAAGCTGGTAGAGAGATTAGAATTATGGTTAAACCAGATATTGTAGACGATGCTAGTGCAATAGAACTTGCACGTAACATAGTTAAAAGCGTCGAAGAACAATTAGAATATCCAGGACAAATAAAAATTAACGTAATCAGGGAAACTAGAGCCGTTGATTATGCCAAATAACATAAAAGATACATTTTGTATTAACAAAGTGTATCTTTTTTTTTAACAGGAAGGACTTTAATAAAATTTATAGAATATCATTATTATATGCAAATTTAATGTGTATTTGTAATTGTTAACGAAATGTAAACGATTAGTAACTAATGGAAGGAGAAATAGTAATGGAAGTATTAAAAGTTTCAACAAAATCTAATCCAAATTCAGTTGCAGGCGCATTAGCAGCTGTTATTAAAGAAAAAAACGTTGTAGAAATTCAAGCAGTAGGTGCAGGTGCTATTAACCAAGCTATAAAAGCAATTGCTATTGCAAGAGGATTCTTAGCTCCAACAGGAAGAGATATAGTTTGTATTCCTGCTTTTACAGATATTGAAATAAATGGTGAAGAAAGAACTGCTATTAAATTAATTGTTCAACCAAGATAGTGTAATTGGAAGAATAAACTATTGAAATTATATTAAAAGTCATATATAATATGACTTAAGTGAAAGCTAAGTTTAATATAAGAGGTGAATGTAATGGTTTCAAAAGAAGTCGTAGTAAAAAACGGGACTGGTTTACATGCTAGACCAGCAACTTTATTAGTAAAGAAAGCGTCATCATTTAAATCAGACGTAAGTATAGAATTTAATGGTAAGAAAGCTAATGTTAAGAGCTTAATTGGAGTTTTATCTTTAGCAGTAACTAAGGATTCTACAATAAAAGTAATTGCTAGTGGTGATGATGAAGCATTAGCAGTAGAAGAATTATCAAAATTAATTGAACAATTAGAAGATTAAGATTATTAAAAAAAGGTTCCAATAAATTTGGAACCTTTTTTATTCTTTAGGGAATTATATTAACTTATTTACAAGTGAAATTTCAATTTTGATTATTTGTCTAAAGAATAAAAAAGTAAAGAAAAATTATGAAATATATGTTATAATACCAATGTTAAAATTGTAAAAATAATTTGGAGGTTAGTATGAGAAACTTATATAGTACACCATTAAATTCAAGATATGCATCTAAAGAAATGAGTTTTATTTTTTCAGATGATATGAAATTCTCTACATGGAGAAAATTATGGGTTGCCCTTGCAGAATCTGAAAAAGAATTGGGGTTACATATTACAGATGAGCAAATAGAAGAATTAAAGGCACATATATATGATATAAATTATGATGAAGCTCAAAAAAGAGAAAAAGAAGTAAGACATGATGTTATGAGTCATGTTTATGCATATGGATTACAATGCCCATCAGCTAAAGGAATTATACATTTAGGAGCTACTAGCTGTTATGTTGGAGATAATACAGACATAATTATAATGAGAGACGCTTTATTGTTAATTAAAAAGAAAATAGTAACTGTATTAGACAGACTAAGTAAATTTGCTTTAAAATATAAAGATATGCCAACTTTAGGATTTACACATTTTCAACCTGCACAATTAACAACTGTAGGTAAAAGAGCGACATTATGGATGCAAGACTTAGTAATGGATATTGAAAATATTGATTTTCTTATATCTACTTTAAAATTAAGAGGAGTTAAAGGAACAACTGGTACTCAAGCAAGTTTTATGAATTTATTTGAAGGTGACGAAGCTAAGGTTAAGGCTTTAGATAAGATGGTTGCTGAAAAAATGGGATTTAGTAAGAGCTTTGGAGTTACAGGTCAAACATATCCAAGAAAATTAGATTCTATAATTTTAAATACATTATCAGAAGTAGCTCAAAGTGCATATAAATTCTCTAACGACTTAAGACTTTTACAAAACTTAAAAGAAGTAGAGGAGCCATTTGAAGCTCACCAAATAGGATCTTCAGCAATGGCATATAAGAGAAATCCAATGCGTAGCGAAAGAATGGGAGCACTTGCAAGATATGTTATTGTAGATGCATTAAATCCAGCAATTACTGCATCAACACAGTGGTTTGAAAGAACTCTAGATGATTCAGCTAATAAGAGAATATCAGTGGCTGAAGGATTTTTAGCATTAGATGGTGTTTTAAACCTTTATATTAATATCTCTGAAAATATGGTTGTATATGAAAAAGTAATAGCAGCTCATGTTAACAATGAATTACCATTTATGGCAACAGAAAATATAATGATGGAATCAGTTAAAAAAGGTGGAGATAGACAGGAACTTCATGAAAGAATTAGAGAACATTCTATGGCTGCAGCACAAAGAGTAAAAGGTGAAGGTCTTGATAATGATTTAATTAAGAGAATTATTGCTGATAATAGCTTTAATTTAAGTAAAGAAGAAATAATTTCAATAATTGATCCAAATAAATTTGTAGGAAGAGCACCAAGTCAAGTTGTTGAGTTTATAGACGAATATGTTAAGCCAATAATTGAAGCAAATAAGGATGCAATTGATATACATAGTGAAATAAATGTATAGAATTTAATATTAGAAAATCTCAAAAGTAATTAATACTTTTGAGATTTTTTAATTTAATATTATATTATGAAGTATATTATTAATCCTCTTAATTGTAAGAAATGATGAGGAATTAATAATTTGATTATTATCTTCAACTAATAATGAAATAAAAGGTATTTCATTTATATAACATAGTTTGTTGAAATTGGTATTTTTTATATCGCAGTTATATAATACTTTTTTTTTTGAAACATTAGAGTAATCATAATGTAGGTTCTTACAAACACTTATATGAGCATAGTTGTTTGAATTTAAACCGGAAGATATGTTTGGGTTAAAATAAGCACTGCTATTTAAATCTAAATTTACTATGTCTGATAAATAAACTGAATTTATAAGTGCATCAGAAGTGCCTACAATAATGATATATGAAATGTTAAAGTCATTTATAAAAAGATGAGACTCAATTGATAAGTTAGGAATAGAGTCTGAACTATCTAATAAATATACTTCATTATCATTAATAAAACCTGTATAGATATCTTTCATTTCGTAACGTATTGTTTTCATATTTTCTAATTTACATATTATTTCTTCTACTTCATGGTAATTTTTATATATGATTCCTAATTTCATAACTAAAATCCTTTCAATAATATATTCCTAATTATATCATAATTTCATTATAATGTAATAGTAATTAATTAAGAAAAAAATACAATGATATAAAAATGTGATATAATATAATCATAAATATTAAACAATAATTATTAGTATTTATTAAGGGGGGAGTGTTTAATACACGAAATTATGGAAAATTTAAATTCAATTTCAGGTGCGGCTTTAGGAACAGGCTTTACATTTTTAATGACAACCTTAGGAGCTGCAGTAGTATTTTTATTTAAAGGAAAAATTAAAGATATTTATCAAAGAATATTTCTTGGATTTGCAGCCGGGGTTATGACAGCTGCTTCAGTGTGGTCACTATTAATGCCTTCAATTGAACAAGCAGAGGAAAATGGAATGATAGGCTGGATACCAGCAGCAGGAGGATTTGTAATAGGTGGTGTATTCTTTCTTTTACTAGATTCATTAATGCCTCATCTTCATTTAGGTTCAAAAACTCCAGAAGGAATTGACTCTAAATTTAAAAGAACAACTATGATGATAATTGCAGTAACATTACATAATATTCCAGAAGGGATGGCTGTAGGATTATCATTTGCAGTTGCACTAGGAGGAGATTCAAATGTGGCACTTTCAGCAGCTATTGCATTAGCCGTTGGTATTGGAATTCAAAATTTCCCAGAAGGAGCTGCTATATCTTTGCCACTTAGACAAGAAGGTCTTTCTAGAACTAAATCTTTTATTTATGGAAGTTTATCAGGTATTGTAGAGCCAATAGCAGGGATACTAACAGTATTGATAGCAGGATCGGTAAAAACTTTAATGCCATGGTTTTTATCTTTTGCTGCAGGAGCAATGATATTCGTAGTGGTGGAAGAGCTTATACCAGAGGCAAATTTAGATAAACACTCAAATTTAGGTACTATTGGTTTTATGGGTGGCTTTTTAATAATGATGATTTTAGATGTGGCTTTAGGATAATTCCATTATTGGAGAAAATAAAGTATAATTATAAATAAAAAAAATAAGGAAGATAAATATGGAACTGACAAAAATACAGAAGAAGTTTATAGAAAGTAATATATTTCATAATACAATTATAAAAGGGAAAAAAGCAACAGGTAAAAAAGAAGCATTACTTCATAGAATTCTTTATTTACAAAATAATTATGCTTTTGAAAATGGTGATAGTATTGTTTTTGTTGATAAAAGCAAAAATGAAATAAATAAAACAATTAAAGAGTTTTTAGAAATAGAAATGAAGTATAAATTTGATTATTATTCATTTCTATTATCTAAAGAATCACCTAAATTTTTGACATTTAATAATATTTTGAATATATATACTTCAAATCATAAAATAGCTACTTTAGAAGAAATTTATGAAGTAGTAAATATTCAATTCTAAAAATAAAAAATAATAAATGTAAAAAACTAAATAAGGACAATGTACATCTTATTATTAATGAAATAAGATACATTAAGAATAATAGAATAAAAAATGAAGAAGAATATATGGTTCTTGGAAATACACCTTTGAAATTCAGAAAACATTCAAATTCAAGAAAAACAATGTATTCTTTATTTTTAAATTATAATAAAGAGCTTAGAAGTAAATTATTATTTGATTATGAAGATGCTTTAACGTCTGCAATTAGTAATATTGATATTATGGAAAATAGACCAATTCATTTATTTATCAATAATGCTCAAGAATATTCTAAATTAGAGTTAGAATTTTTAATGAAATTTAGAAAAAATAAATCTTATGGTACATTAACCTTATCAATAGATGTAGATAAGGGAGAAAATCTCTATTCTCCATTAGTTAAAAAAGGTAGAGTATGTCTTAAAAAAGTATTTAACGACAATAAAAAAGTATTTAATTTTAAGAATAACATAGCTAATAATGAAGAATATAATGAAGTGGAAGAAAAGGAATTTACTTTTAGAAATTTAAAACATAAGACAGATATAAAATTTAAAGTTTTAGAAGAAAAGAATAATATAAAAGTTGAAAACCATATATTCAGTAATGAAGAATTGGAATTAGTTCCTGTATTTAATAATATTGCTGCAGGGGAACCAATATTAATTAATCCTTCACAAGAAGATATGTTCTTTATACCTAAAAGCTGGATAAAAGGTGGAAACAAAAGATTTATTTTAAAAGTACAAGGTAATTCTATGATTAATGCTAAGATTAATGATGGAGATTATGTTATTATTGAACAAAATAATTCTCCAAATAATGGAGATATTGTTGCTGTTAATATTGAAGGTAGTGCAACACTAAAAAGGATTAAAATTGACAAAGACAAAATAGTGTTAATGCCAGAAAATGAAAAATATAAACCTATAGTTTTAAGAGAAGATAGCGAATTTTATATATTAGGAAAGGCAATTGGAGTAATTTCAGCATAAAGTTTTTAGCATTAAGAAAGAGAGGAAACTAAAAATATGAATATAAAGTTCGATGGAATAGTAAAGAATGAATTAGAGCTTCTTTTAGATAAAAGTAGTGAGGATTTTATAAGAATTAAAGTCTTTAGAGGCTGTGGAAGAGCAGCATATGAAATTTATCCAAGTTTTTATGATGAAGAAGATGATGAAACAATAACTATAGATGAGATACCTTTTGTTTATAATAAAAGTGATAAAGATCAAATTAATAATATTAAAATTTCTTTTGATAAAAATAAATATATTAATGGATTCTATTTAAGTGATATTAAAGAAATATAAAAACCTTTTCATATTTAGTAAAGGTTTGATATAATAATATTACAACTTATAAATTGGAAGGAGCGATTATTATGGGAATTACAAAGCTATATCCTTTTGAATGTATTAATGTTGAAAGGGATGAAAAAAAAGTCATTGAATTATATGAAATAATGCGTGAAGACGGCAAGGTAAAAGGTTATACTCCTATAATAATTATTGAAGATGAGCATGGTTTAATGGAAGAAAACATTAAATTTGCCATTGAAGATTATAATTCTTTTGAGAGTTTTACAAAAGCTTGCTTAGAAGATTATAAACTTGTGGATTTGAAAGAATACTTCCAAAGTAAAAAAGAATATTACGATGAAGAAGATAGAATACTTCAAAATGACGGTGATATTCTATATGAAGAATCCAATTCAATTTATTTAGGGGAAAAAGGAGAAAAAATTTATATTGCTAAAGTGCCAACAAATAATATTTATGAAATAATGGCATATATACCAATGGGAGGGTTTAATGAATGCCCTGAAAACTATATTCATATTGCATTAGCAAAATATTGGTATGATAAATATGGAGCTTATCCTATTTGTATTGGGAATGATACAATACAATTTAGGATAGATAATAGTCTGAGTAAAGAAGTGAATTTAGAGGAGTTAGCCTTAGAACAGTATTTATATTGTGGAGATATAGTATGGCAAGGGGTTGAAACTTTAAATAACTTAAAAAGTAGTCTTGCCAATTCAAAGGTATGGTACTTTTGGTGGGATTAACAAAATAGGAAAATTACACTATAAAATATAAATTAAAGGAGCTATCGTTTAGTGGATAAAAATCTGCTGCGATAGTTCTATTTTTTATACAAACAAGCCATAAAACATTAAATTTTGTTTGATTTAAAATATTAAAGTAGTATAATAAAATATATATAAAATGGGGGATTAATTATGTATAAGAATTATGTATTTGATTTATATGGAACTTTAGTTGATATTAACACAAATGAAAATAAAGTTTTTTTGTGGCAAAAGATGGCTGACTTTTATGGTTTTTATGGGGCGATATATAAGCCACAAGAATTAAAAGCTGAATATAAAAGATTATGTGAAGCTGAAGAAGAAAAAATAACTGGCGTATTATATTCTGAAATTCAAATAGAAGATGTATTTCTTCAATTGTTTTTACAAAAAGGTGTAGATGCCTATGAAGATTTAGCAATACATGCAGGACAAATGTTTAGAATTTTATCTACAAAGTATCTAAAACTTTATGATGGCGTTATTGATTTATTAGAAACTCTAAAAGATAAGGGAAAGAGAATATATTTATTATCAAATGCACAAGAAATATTTACTTTACCTGAAATGGAGTATTTAGGTATTAAATCATATTTTGATGGAGTAATAATATCCTCAACAGAGGGATGTAGAAAACCAGATTCTCAATTTTATAATGTTCTATTTAATAAATTTTTACTACAAAAAAGTGAAAGTATTATGATTGGAAATGATTATATTAATGATATTAAAGGTGCTTATGATGTTGGATTAGATTCATTATACATACATTCAAACCTTTCACCTGAAATAGAAGATAAATTATATAGTACTTATTCAATTATGGATGGAAATGTTAAGAAAATAAAAGAATTAATTATAAAATAAAACAAACTGTCGCTTTAAGGAATAATAATCCCTAAGCGACAGCTTTTTCATTATTATTAATAGTCAATACCAGCTTTTCTAATATTATCTTCACTTTCACCACAAGGTGGTAATGCATAAGTCATTTTGCAATGAGGGCATTTTTCAACTACCTTTGTCATTGTAAAACTATTTCCACATTCACAATCTATTAGATACCCTTTGCTAAGAGATAAATTTTCTTTTCCTTTTTTTCTAATATGATCAACAGTTGCTTTTCCATCATTTTTTAATGTAGAACAAGTACAAGTCATATAAAAAACCTCCTAATATTATCTTTAAGTTAATTATACTGTATAATAAATATAAAGTCTGTAACGAATGAAACAATTGGAGGAGAAATTATGAATGAAATAATTAATTCAGTTAAAAATAATCAGATTTTTAATAATGTTAATGAAAAAGAACTAAAGGAATTAATTATAAGCACTAGATATATAGAAAAGAAATATAAGAAAGATAGTGTAATTGCAAATGAAGGGGAATTCTGCTCAAGTATTGGTTTAATAATAAGTGGAACAATAGAATTACAAAGGATATATAAAAATGGTAAATATATAATTATTAAAAGGTTAAAATCATCTGATGTTTTTGGTGAAGCACTTATATTTGTAAATAAGGGAAAATACCCTGCAACAGTAGTATCTTTAGATGATACTAGAATTTTATTTATAAGAAAAGAAGATATATTAATGTTGTGTAGGAAGAATACTCAAATATTAGAAAACTTCATGGGCTTATTAAGTAAAAAAATAATTATTCTTAATGATAAAATAAAAAGTATTTCTTATAATACAATAAGAGAGAAAGTAGTTAATTATATTTTAGAAGAGAGTAAGTTTGGAAAAAATACAGAAATAAAATTAAAGGAAAGTAAAGAAGGAATAGCTTCATATTTAGGTATTCCTAGACCTTCTTTTTCTAGGGAATTAATGAAGTTAAGAGATGAAGGATATATTGAATATAACAGAAAAAATATTAAGATTATTGATATTATTGCTCTGGAAAATCTATTATTTGAATAATGATTTTTGATGAATATTATTAATCCGTAACATAGGTTACGGATTTTATTCATTTTTCTATATATAATGTGAATATAGATTAAGAAGAAATAAATGGAGGAATTGAAATGGATAAACTTATGTTTTGTTATCAATGTCAAGAAACTAGTAATTGTACAGGTTGCACTAAATTTGGAATGTGTGGTAAAAGCCCTGAACTAGCAAGACTTCAAGATTTGCTTATATATGCTACAAAAGGATTATCAATTTTAACAACAAGGCTTCGTAATGAAGGGAAAGAAGTAAATAAAGAAATAAATCATTTTATTACATTAAACCTATTTACAACTATAACAAATGCAAATTTTGATAATGATGTTTTCTATACTAGAATTAAAGAAACTATAAAATATAGAGATGAATTAATTAAAACGTTAGAAAACAAAGAAGACTTACAGGATGCAGCTTTATTTAAAGTTAATTCAAATAGTGATATAGATAAAAAAGCAGCTTCAGAAAAAGTAGGGGTATTAGCAACAGATAATGAGGATATTCGTTCTTTAAGAGAATTAATAACTTATGGATTAAAAGGATTATCTGCATATTTAAAGCATGGTATTGCACTTGGATATGACAATAATGAAATTCATAAATTTATGCAGGAAACATTAGCAAAAACATTAGATGATTCATTAACAGTGGAGGAATTAGTTAATTTAACTCTTGAAACAGGTAAAGTTGGAGTTGATGGTATGGCATTACTTGATAGTGCAAACACTGGAACTTATGGAAATCCTGAAATTACAAAGGTTAACATTGGAGTAGGTAAAAATCCTGGAATTTTAGTTTCTGGTCATGATTTAAGTGATATTGAAGAATTATTAAAGCAAACAGAAGGAACTGGGGTAGATGTATATACACATTCTGAAATGTTACCAGCTCATTACTATCCAGAACTAAAAAAATACAAGCACCTAGTAGGTAATTATGGAAATGCATGGTGGAAGCAAAAAGAAGAATTTGAAAGCTTTAACGGTCCAATTTTAATGACAACAAACTGTATTGTTCCACCAAAAGACAGCTATAAAAATCGTATGTTTACAACAGGAGCAGCAGGTTATACAGGCTGTAAGCACATTGAAGGAGAAGCAGGAGGAAAGAAAGATTTCTCTGAAATTATTGAATTAGCTAAAAACTGCCAAGCTCCAACTGAAATTGAAACTGGAGAAATAATAGGTGGATTTGGACATGAACAAGTTTTTGCATTAGCAGATAAAGTTGTGGATGCAGTAAAATCAGGCGCAATTAAGAAATTTGTTGTTATGGCAGGTTGTGATGGTAGAGCAAAATCAAGAAATTACTATACAGATTTCGCAAAAGCTCTTCCAATGGATACTGTAATTTTAACAGCAGGTTGTGCTAAATATAAATATAATAAGCTTAATTTAGGAGATATTGGTGGTATTCCAAGAGTTTTAGATGCTGGGCAATGTAATGATTCATATTCATTAGCGTTAATAGCATTAAAGTTAAAAGAAGTATTTGGATTAAATGATATTAACGAATTACCAATAGCTTATAATATTGCTTGGTATGAACAAAAAGCAGTTATAGTGTTATTAAGTTTATTATATCTTGGAGTTAAAAATATACATTTAGGGCCAACACTTCCTGCCTTTTTATCTCCAAATGTAGCCAATGTTTTAGTAAACAATTTTGGGATTTCTGGAATTGGAACTGTTGATGAAGATTTGAAAATATTATTAAACTAACTTTTAACATCCTTTTAAGATACATTTAAGTTTATAAACTTAAAATAATCTTAAGAGGTGATAATATGGATACAGTTTTTCATGGTAAAATTGGTAAAATATTAGGGCTAGAATTAATTTCAAAGGGATATTTAATTGATATTAAATCCTTTATAAGAGGGAATATGTTACCTGATATTTTACCAAAGTATAGATTTTCTATGCATGAGAAAAAAGGTAATTACAAGGATGTAAAGATACTTATTAAAGAATTAATGCAAAAGAAATTAGACAATAAAGAGCTTTCAAAAAAGCTTGGGATTATTACCCATTATTTATGTGATTTTTTTACATTCCCTCATAATGAAAATTATAAGAAAAGTATTATATCTCATGAAATATATGAAAGATTCCAAAGACACTATATGAAAAATAGATTAAATGAAATTTGGGAAAAATATAATGAAGAATGTAAAGTAAAAATTAATACAATGGAAGACATTTTGAAATATATTGATGATATGCATAGTATTTATATGGTAAAAGAAAGTACAAAAGAAAGAGATGTAATTTTTGCAAGTATACTAATTAGAGTAGTAAATTTTTCAATTCTAAGCATAATTAATTCTTCAGAAGAAATAACAACAGAAAAAGTTATTAGAAAGCTTAATGTGGTATAATTAGTTTTAGATTTATAGCGCATTAAGGAGAAAAAGATGAAAATAGGATTTGAAAAATATAATTTGCAAGATGAAATATTAAAGAGTTTGAAGGATTTAGGCTATAATAAGCCTACAAAGGTTCAAGAAAAAGTAATTGGTGAGGCCTTACTTAATAAAGATTTATTAGTAAAGGCTCAAACTGGTACGGGAAAGACAGCAGCCTTTGTTATACCCATTTGTGAAAAAATTAAATGGGAAGATAATAATCCTCAGGCTCTTATTTTATCGCCTACAAGAGAATTAGCAATTCAAATTAATGAGGATGTTAAAAATATTGGTAGATACAAAAGAATTAAATCAACAGCTTTATATGGAAAATCTCCTTTTAAAGATCAAGAAAGAGAATTAAAGGCTAAATGTCACATTGTAATTGGAACTCCAGGAAGAGTACTAGACCATATTGATAGAGGGACTTTTAATGTAAAGGAATTAAAATACTTAGTAATTGATGAAGCAGATGAAATGCTTAATATGGGATTTATAAAACAAATTGAAGGTGTAATAAGGAGAATACCAAAGAAAAAGGTAACTATGTTATTTTCAGCAACTTTACCAGAGGAAATTAAAAGTTTATCAGCTAAGTACTTAGATAGACCTGTAGAAATAAAAATTGAATCAGAAAACTTGGTTACAGATAATGTTCAGCATAAATTATATAAAATACCTAAGGGTAATAAAAATGAGACATTAGATAAAGTTTTATTAAGTGAAAATCCTGAAACTTGTGTTGTTTTTTGTAAAACTAAAGAGAGAGTAGATAATGTTTATGATTTTTTAAGTAGCAAAGGATATTCTACAAATAAAATTCATGGTGGAATGCTTCAAAAGGATAGAACAGAAGCAATGGATAAATTCAAAAAAGGTAAATTCAAAATATTAGTTGCAACAGATGTAGCTTCTAGAGGGATTGATGTACTTGGAATAACTCATGTAATTAATTATGATGTTCCAGTTGAAAAAGAAGCCTACGTACATAGAATAGGAAGAGCTGGTAGAGCAGGACATAAAGGTAAAGCTATTACTTTGTGTGAATCATATGAAGATAGACTAATAAAAGAAATTGAAGAATATATAGGATTTGAAATAGAAGAAGATAATATTGATGATTTAAAGGTACTTAATGAAAATGAAGAAAAATTAAAATCTCCACCTAAAATAAAATTAGAAAAAAGTGCTAATATTAATAAAGGAATAATGAAATTATATTTTAATGGTGGTAAAAAGAAAAAAATTAGGGCAGTAGACTTCGTTGGTACTATATCAAATATTAATGGTGTAAATGCTGAAGATATTGGGATAATTGATATTCAAGAATTAGGCTCATATGTTGAAATATTAAATAACAAGGGGAAAATTGTTTTGAAGGAATTACAGAGCAAAACAATAAAAGGTAAAAAATTAAAAGTAGAAATTGCAAATAAGTAAAACTAAGATAGAGGTAAAAATGAAAGAAATTGATTTAACAAAAGGCAAGGTTACATCAGTAATTTTAGCTTTAGCAATACCTATAATGGGAAGCTCTTTATTACAATTTGCTTATAATATAATTGATATGATTTGGGTGGGAGGGCTTGGTAGTGATGCTGTTGCAAGTGTAGGATCAGTAAGTTTTTTCACAGGCTTAGGCTATGCTATTAATGCTTTAGTAGTTGTTGGAACCGGAATTAAAGTTTCTCATAGTATTGGAGAAAAAAATGAATTAAATGTTAAGAAATATATAAATGCAGGTATAATTATTAATATTATAATAGCATTAATATTTTCTTTTATTCTAATTCTATTTGGAAAAGAACTAATTGATTTTTTAAATCTTCAAAATGAAAAAGTAGAAGTAGATGCTTGTAAATATATGGCAGTAAATGGACCAGTCATATTCTTAGGATTTTTTAATACTTTATATACAAGGGTATTCAATAGTTTTGGTAATAATAAAGAAGCATTTATAATTAGTACTATTGGGGTTGTAATTAATATAGTATTAGATCCAATATTGATATATATTTTTAAAATGGGCATAATTGGAGCAGCAATAGGTACTTTAATATCAAACATAGTAATGATTATTTTATTCCATAAAAAATCAAATGGAACAATAAAATATGATTTCAAAAATAAAATAGAAAAAAATAAAATTATAGAAATAATTAAATTAGGATTTCCAATGGCATCACAAAGAATATTATTTACAGTGATAAATATTTTTCTCGCTAAAATAATAGCAATATTTGGTTCGGATGCAGTTGCAGCACAGAAAATAGGGGTTCAAATTGAATCTGTAACCTTTATGGTTGTTGGAGGATTAAACGGAGCAGTATCTACTTTCGTAGGACAGAATTATGGTGGTAAGAAATATAAAAGAGTAATTGAAGGATATAAAAGTTCAATAAAAATAGGTGTAGGATACTCATTAATAACTGCTTTAGCTTTTTTAATAGTTCCAGATTTTTTTGTTAAAATATTTTTAAATGATGTAGATACAATTGCTATTGCATCAGCTTATTTAAGAATAATTGCTTTGGCACAGATTTTTAGTGCTATAGAAATGGTATCTAATGGTTTCTTTACAGGAATAGGCAAACCTAAAATTCCAGCTTTTATTAGTGTTTTCTTTACAGCTCTAAGATTACCAATGGCTTTACTTTTAATTAATATAATAGGTATTAATGGAGTATGGCTTAGCATTGCATTATCTAGCTTTTTAAAAGGAATTACTTCTTATATTGCATATAAGAAAAGTGGTTTAAAAAATAACTATAATTAATGTACATAATTTTATATATAGTAAACAAAATACTATATGAAAGGATGTGTTTTTAATGGTTGCTAAAGAAGGAAGTATTAATCCAATGCAAAAAGGAATGAGAAGGCAAAAGCTTAAGAATAATCAAAATAACGTAGGAAATAAAAAAAATGAAGAAGAATATTCACCTATAGATGGAGAGCCAATTCAATAAAAAAACATATAAAAGGGGGAATTAGATGGGAAAAGAATATATTTTATTTGATTTAGATGGAACTATATCAGATCCTATAATTGGTATTACGAATGGAATTCAGCTTGCATTAAATCACTTTAATATTACTAGTGAAAGAGAAGAACTAAAAAAATTCATAGGCCCTCCATTAAAGGATACATTTATGAAATATTTTAATTTTTCAGAAGAACAATGTAAAACTGCCATAGAGATATATAGGAAATACTTTAAAGAAAAAGGCATGTATGAGAATAAATTATATAATGGAATTAAAGAAATGTTAAAAGCTCTTAAAGATAATGGTAAGGTTATTGCATTAGCAACTTCAAAACCAAGTGTTTTTGCAGAAGAAATATTAAAATATTTTAAAATAGATGAATATTTTGATTTTGTTGGTGGCAGTGATTTAGAAGGTAAATTAAATAATAAGGAAAAGGTTATTAAGCATGTACTAGAGAATCTTAAGGTAGAGGATTTAGATTCAGTAATTATGGTTGGTGATAGAAAGTATGATCTTATTGGGGCATCTAACTTGAATATTGATACAATAGGTGTTTTGTATGGTTATGGAAGCCGAGAAGAATTAGAAATGTATAATCCAAATTATATAGCTGAAACAGTAGAAATGATTAATGAAATTATTCTAAAAAATGACTAAGCATTTATTAGTGCTTAGTTTTTTTTATATTAATACAAAAAGTTCAAATAAGGGAGAAAATAAGAGATAAATTAAAATAATAGTTAATAACGGATGAATATGATAAAATATAACAGTTTTATATTAATATGTATTAGTGTATTATTTAATTAATACAGTGATACAATCTGGAGGTGATAAATGTGGAACTAGAAATAGATTCAAAGTTACCTATATATATACAACTCATCAATTATTTAAAGAAGAAAATAATTTCTGGAGAGATAAAAGGGGGAGAAAAAATGCCATCAGTAAGAGAATTTGCAGGGGAATTAAAAGTAAATCCTAATACTGTACAAAGAGTATATTCGGAATTAGAAGGAATTAATCTTATCTTTACTAAAAGAGGAATTGGAAAATATGTAACTGAAGATTACAAAATTATAAATAATATAAAAAAAGAAATGTTTAATGAAGTTATTGATAAATTTATTAAAGATTCTATGGAACTTGGTTTTTCAAAAGATGAAATAATTAGAAATATATCAGAAAGGTTTAAGGAGGATTAAAATGGGGGATATTTTAAGGCTAAATAATGTTACAAAATCCATTGGTAAGAAAAAAATATTAAAAGGTATATCATTTAATTTAGAACAAGGAAAGGTCCTTGGAATAATGGGGCCAAATGGGAATGGTAAAACAACATTGTTAAATACAATTTATGGCTTTTTAAGAGAAACATCTGGAGAAATTAGTATAAATGGGAAAAGTAAAATAACAGAAAGAAAAAATGAAATTTCATTCTTACAAGATAACGTTTATTATAAGCCTTCAATGAAAATTAAAGATGCAGCTAATTTCTATAATGATTTTTTTGCGGATTTTAATAATCAAAAATTTGAAGAATATTTAAATGTTATGAAACTAGATAGAAATATGAAAATTAGAGATTTGTCCAAAGGAATGAATGAAAAGCTAGGATTATCTCTTGCATTAAGTAGAGAAACCAGTCTGTATATGTTAGATGAGCCTATTTCAGGAGTTGATCCTATTGCTAGAGATATTATATTGGATACAATTATTAAAAATATAAATGAAAAAGCATCTACAATTATTACTACTCATTACGTTGGTGAACTTGAAAAAATATTTGATGATGTTATGTTTATAGGAGATGGTACAATATATGAATATGGTAGCGCAGATGATATTAGAGAAAAGTATAACATGTCAATAGATGGTGCCTATAGAAAAATATTTGGTAATTAGGAGGTTAGTATGAAGAATATAATTAAATTATTAAAATATGATAACACAATATATGGAGAAAATATTATTTCTATTACTATAAGCTTATTTTTCATAATTACTATTTGTTTTTTTAGTATAGGTGATTTTAAACTTAATGTTTTTATTGTACCTTTAATTTCAGTTATATTAATAGTAAATGCAATAAAGCATATTGTAAACTTTGTAAGACAAATGAGTAAAGAAGATGGAAGGTTTTTATTTCTAGCTCCAATTAAGGGAAAAGATTTTTTTGCAAGTAAATATATTAATTTCATTTTTTATCAAGTAGCATATACAATAATAATTCTTTTATTAAGATATATTGCAGGGGCAAGTGAAAGTGAGATGAGCTTAAATACTATTGTAGCATTATCAATTGTTATTGGAATGTTTGTATTGTTTATAGCTATAACTACAATAGTTACAATTATATCATCTATATTTGATAAAGTTTGGATAAATGTAACTTTAAGCATTGTTTTTGTTAATATTGCTATATCATTAATTAGTGTAATTTCTATTGGAATAGCAAAGTTATTACCTTACGTATATATTATGATAAATAATACTAAATACGATTTAATATACATTTTACTATCAATGGTTCAATATATAATATTAATTGCAATATCCATTAAATTCTTTGATAAAAAATTAGAGATAAAATAAGGGGTGAAAATATGAAAAAAATATTAGGGGTTTGCTTAGTTCTTTTTAGTATGGGATTTTTAGGCTGTAATGTGGAATTTGGAGTACAAGATAGGATTAAAGGAAATTTAGTAGATATAGATAAATCAGTTAATTTAGGATCTAATATTAATGAAATAGAAATAAATACAGGTATATCTGATGTAACTATAAAAACTTATGAAGGAGATGCCATAGTTATTAAAGGTAAAATATCAGAAAAAGTACTTGATATAAATACAGAAGAATTAGATAACAAAATAACAATTAAAGAACAAAATAATAATGATATTTGGAATAGTTCTAGTGAATATAGTTCTAATTATGAGATAATGATTCCAAGTAAATATAATAATGATTTTGTGCTATCAATTGGAGTTGGGGATACAAATGTAAATGACATTAATTCAAATTTACTTAATATTAATGGAGGAACAGGGAACCTAAAACTTCAAAATTCCAAATTCAAAAAGCTAAATATGAATTGTGGGGTAGGTGACATTGATGCAGAATTTGCTTGTGATTATGAGGATATAACAATAAGCGGTGGAGTTGGTGAAGTATCAATGGCTTTAGAAAAGGTAACTGGTGGATTAACATACAATGGGGGCGTTGGGGTGTTTAATCTGAAATTACCTAAAAATGCACCAATAGATCTAAACATTTCAAAAGGTGTTGGAGATATAAAAAATAAGGCTAAATTATCAGAAGAAAAGAAATACAACTTTGATGTTTCAATTGGTGTTGGAGTTGTGGAAATATATAATTAAGAAAATGCTATGGAGTATATAATATTCCATAGCTTTTTTCATTATTTTTGGTATATAATAATGAAATATGAATGGAGGTATCTAAATGAATAATAATTATCTTTATGAAAACTATATAAAGATAGCTAGGGCTCATCTTACTGAAAAAAATGAATTAAAAGCTCTTAAATTTTATAAAAAGGCTTATGATTTATTTTCAGAAAACAGAGATATAGAATTACTTACAGATATGGCACTTCTATATCATAAAATAGGGCTTTTAGATTATTCAAAAAAGATGTATTTAGAAGCAATTAGGCTAGATTCAAACTATGCAAACGGATATTATGGTCTTGGTATTATTTATGATGATGAAGAGGATTATGATAATGCAATTAAATACTATAAAAAAGCTATAGAAATTAACCCCAATTATGATAAGGCTTATTTTTTTCTAGCTAATATTTTAGATGAACAGGGAAAAAAGGAAGAAGCAATTAATAATTATAAAAAGGTAATAGAAATAAATTCAAAATATTTATGGGCTTATGCAAATATTGGATGTATACTTGAAGAATTAAATGAAGATAAGGAAGCATTAGTTTATTTAAAAAAAGCTAAAGAACTTGATGAAAATAACTATAAAGTGTTATTTAATCTTGCTGTTGTATTAAAAAAATTAAATCAGCTAGAAGAATCTATAAAATATTATTATAAATCAATTGAAAATAATAAGAAATACCCTTATTCTTATTTGAATTTAGCTGTAATTTATAAAGAAAAGGGAAATATAGAAATGTCATTAAAAATATTAACCCAAGGAATTAATGAAACAAATGAGGATTTTTTATATTATCACAGAGGATGTATATATTGCTTAATAAAAGAATATGAAAAAGCAACAGTTGATGTAAAAAAAAGTATTAGAATGAATGATTTTTTTTACACATATGCAAAAAATGATAGGGAGCTGAAAGAAATATGGAATTCTTTATAAAATAAACTATTTTGTGAAGAATTTATATGATAAAATAAAATATAATATAGTAAAAAATAAGGGGAGTATCATATGAAGAATTTAAAAGCGAAATTAATTAATTTACTACTATTTATATGTATTATTACAGGTTTAATTGGTTGTGGAAACGGAAAT
>JAAYPK010000117.1 GCA_012519845.1 Clostridiales bacterium | reverse complement strand
ACTGTGCAGGATTAACTACATAATTATTAATAACCTTTTGTACTGTTTTTCCTGTTGAATCCTTTGCTACAAAGTATATATTATAAGTTCCTGCTTTCTTTGGTGTCCATGTTACTGAAGAATTTGTACTAAAATCTTTAATAACCTCTTGATAACTTCCACAATATGCTACAAATCTATATTGTAATGTTCCTTCCCCCTCTGCATTAACAGATAAATTAATTTGACTTCCAACAGTACTTGTTGATGTACCTGAAACATTGAAAGAGTTAATCTTTAATTCTTTACTTATTTCACTTACATAACACTTATATACTTCTTGTTTTGTTGTTCCATCAGGTGCCATAATAACTACATATAAATTGTAATCTCCAGCTTTTCCAGGTGTCCAAGATATACTCTTTGTTCTTGAAAAATCCTTTATTACCTCTTTATAGCTACCACTTACTGCCACATATCTAAAGGTGTATCCAGAATCATTTCCTGTTGAAGTAATATTAATATCAATATCTTCTCCTAAATCAATTGTTTTATTGTTAGGATTAATATTTATGTCAAAATTAACATGCTCTTCTTCAGTAACAACATAAGAAATATCCTTAGTTTTTACATTACCTTCACTGTCTTTAACATCTACATATAATTTATAATTTCCCTTTTCTTCTGGTGTCCATGTAGCCGTACTTGATGTTGAATAAGACCTAATCATTTCTGTTTCACCATCTTTAACTACATAGAATCTATATTTTTCATTTGATATATCTCCACTAACAGTTGCAGATAATTTTACGCTCGCTCCTAACTCTATTTGATTTTTAGGACTTGCAGTAAAGGAATTAATTTGCCATTCCTTATTAATCTTGCTGTATTCATAAGTAACAGTTATAGTACTATTTGAATAAGTTCCACTTGCATTAGAAGGATTATTTGAAAGTGTATAACCATCAATACTTTTTGACGAAGTAGAGTATTCTTTACCTACAATACCTATTAATGTTGTAGAATCTGAAATTTCTTCTTTAGTATCTTTATCTACATACTTAACTATAACATTACCATATTGTACATCTGGATTATGGTCATAAACTTTCTTATCTTTTATCCAAACTTCGCCTTCTGCTTTGTACCCATCTGCATCCTGTGCTGGTTCCTGTGAACTTCCACCATTATTAAATATTACAAGTCCAGATTCTACATCTGAAACTCCATATGAGAACCATCCATTACCTTCATTAGTCATTTTAGTACCTGGCCATGTTCCTGTATATTTTGTTGCAGAACTTCCATTTCCATTATAAGCATATAAATATACATCACTCCATTTATTTGAATTATAATAATGAACTGTTAAATCTTTAACTTCTTTTTCATTGTAATAATATGTTACCAAAATATTACCACTAGTATATTTTCCAGTTGCGTTTGAAGGCAATGAAGTTGCATCTAAGGTATATCCCTTAATTGTAATAGCTTCTGTTGAATAGTTATTTCCTTGTTTACCTGTCATAACCTTTGAAGTTGCTATTTCTTTTTGAGTTGCTTTATCAACATATTTTACAGTTACAGTTCCCTTTGGTGTTGTATCTTTAATATACTTATAAGTTACAACAGTTTCACTTTCTTTAAAATTACCATTTGCATTAGAAGGTGTTCCTGATAGTATATAGTCTTCTATTTCTTTAGGAGAAGTAGAATAACTTGTTCCTACCTTTCCTGTTTTTGTATCAGAAGTAGCAATTTCTTTTCCAGTTTCTTCGTCTATATACTTAACTGTTACTGTACCTTTCTTTCCTACAGTATGACTATCAAAGCTTGCTTTATCAACTAAAACAACGGTAGACCTTGCTGGAACTGTTACTTGAGCTCCATTTATAACTCCTAATGATTCTACACCTGCTTTTTGTCCATCAGCAATCATTACCCATTGAGTTGGAAGTGAACCACTTGATTGTAATGTTACAGTTTTACTGCTATCATTAGCATTATGAGCTACTGCTACATAATTCCATTCACTATCAGCAGTAAGTTCATTATACATTGTGTAAGCTACAACGTTAGCTGGGCAATTACTTCCCCATGAGAAATACATAGTATTATTTGTAGTGTTTGTAGCATCTCTAAATGGTGTGTATGCTTTTCTAATTTCAATTAAACCTTTATACCAGCTTACTAAATCTGAATAATCTGATACTCTCTGCCAGTCTAATTGATTAACGTTTTGTGAAGACTTATAGCTATTTTCATCTCCAAATTTTGTTCTTGCAAATTCTTCACCTGCTTGCATAAATGAAATACCTTGCGAAGTTAATATTATACCTGCAGATAATTTGTTCATTTGAACTAAATCATCATATCTATTATTATATCCACTACCACCCTTACATGAAGTAACTAACTTATCATATAAAGAATAATTATCATGAGCAGATGTATATGTTACAGTTTGTGATGGTTGCTTTGACCATTTATCTGCACCTGCCATAGTAGTTGAATTCGCTTGGATTCCAGCTTTAATCCTCTCTTCAAAACCAGAAGCCCCTTGAATAAATCCTTTATCATATTTATTAAAACAACTTCCTTTAATAGCGTCTCTTATCTTATCATTAAAAGCACCTATTTCATTGTCACAGTTTTTTATGTTTCCTTGTACTGCTGTAGGCTTTGTAGAAGCAGTACTACCTGCATTCCATGGTTCTCCATAGATTATTATATTAGGATTGATTTTATTTACCTCTGCACGTATTTTATTCATAGTATCTACATCATGTAATCCCATTAAATCAAATCTAAAACCATCGATATGGTATTCTTCTGCCCAATATAATATAGAATCTATCATATATTTTTGATACATTGCTCTATCACTAGCTGTTTCATTACCACATCCAGAACCATTTGCAAATCCACCAGTTGCATTCTGTCTATAATAGTAACCAGGAACTGTTAAATTAAACCATGATGCATTATCTTTATTATCCCCTTCATAAGTATGATTATAAACAACGTCCATAATTACACCAATATTTTCGTTATGTAAAGATTGTACTGCTTTCTTTAATTCATTCACTCTTACATTTCCATCATATGGATTAGTTGAATAAGACCCTTCTGGTGCATTAAAATTCTTAGGATCATAACCCCAATTATATTTATCAGGACTTGATTGTGTTTCATCTACTGTAGCATAATCATATATTGGTAATAATTGAACATGTGTTACCCCAAGATCTTTTAAATAATCTATACCAGTTTTATGTACTCCATCATTATTTAATGTTGTTCCTTTTTCAGTAAAGGCTAAAAATTTACCTTTATTAGTAGAACTTATTCCTGAATTGGATGCACATGAAAAGTCTCTTACATGTCCTTCCCAAACTATTGCATCTGTTGGATTATCATATAAAACATGCTTATCATTTCCCCAACCAGCTGGATCTGTACTATCTAAATCTATTACCATACCTCTATTTCCATTTACGCCAACAGCCTTTGCATAGATGTCAACGGTTTCATTAGTTCTACCATCTACTGTTACAAGATAGGTATAATAATTATTTTTTAAGTCCCCACTTATTTCTATTGACCAGACTCCATTACTTCCTTTTGTCATTGAATCTGTAGCAATTACCCCTGATCCCGATTCTGAATCGCTTCCAGTTTTATAACGTTTTACTTTAACATCTGATGCTGTTGGAGCCCATACTTTAAAAGTAGTTTTACTTTTAGTATAAGTTGCTCCTAAATCATTTCCACTGTATGCTTGTGAATCTAAAGAAGAATAATTTGTATATGCCTTGGTAATTAAAGTATTACCCGGTATATTTGTAAATATCCCTGTAAGCATAGCTGCAGAAATAATAGTTGCAACTAATTTTTTACACTTCATATTTTTTCCCCCTATATAGTAATGCGCCCTATATATTTTAAATCAATATATAGGGCTACATTAAATTAATTATTGCACAATATAACCATTTATTACTTGTTGAACTACTTTCCCTGTTTCATCTTGTGCCCTTAAATAAATATTATATTTACCTGCTTTCTTAGGTGTCAAAGTTATCTTATCATTAATGTCTTAAATAACTTCTGAGTAAATTCTACAGTTACCATTTTTGTATTCTATTTAACTACATAGTTACTAATAAACTTTTGTACTGTTTTTCCTGTTGAATCCTTAGCTACAAAGTATACATTATAAGTTCCTGCTTTCTTTGGTGTCCACGTTACTGATGAACTTGTACTAAAATCTTTTATTACTTCACTATATTCTCCACTATATGCTACAAATCTATATTGTAATGTCCCTTGTCCTGTAGCTGTTGCACTTAATTTTAATAATGTTCCAACATTTTGTGGCGATTGCTTATCTATTTTATATGATGTCATACTTAATGATGCTTGTGCAGTTTTAACTACATAATTGTTAATTACTTTTTGTACTGTTTTACCTGTTGAATCCTTTGCTACAAAATAGATATTATAAGTTCCTGCTTTCTTTGGTGTCCACGTTACTGATGAACTTGTACTAAAATCTTTTATTACTTCACTATATTCTCCACTATATGCTACAAATCTATATTGTACTGCTCCTTCTCCTGTAGCCGCTGCACTTAATTTTAATGATGTTCCAACATTTTGTGGTGATTGTTTATCTACACTATATGATGTCATACTTAATGATGCTTGTGCAGCTTTAACTATATAATTGTTAATAACTTTTTGTACTGTTTTTCCTGTTGAATCCTTTGCTACAAAGTATATATTATAAGTTCCTGCTTTCTTTGGTATCCATGTTACTGATGAACTTGTACTAAAATCTTTTATTACTTCACTATATTCTCCACTATATGCTACAAATCTATATTTTATTGTTCCTTCTCCTGTAGCTGTTCCTGAAAGATTAATCGAAGTCCCAACTTGTTGCGGAGATAGTTTTTCTGCAATAAATTTATTAATGTTAAGTGAATTAATAACAATATAGCTCATCATTTTAGCAACAGAATTTCCATTTGCATCTCTTACATAAACATATAACTCATAACTTCCTTCTTTAGTTGGTGTCCATACTGCTGCATTCTTTGCATCATAATCCTTAATAACAGTAATTTCTGTTCCTTTTTTCGCTACAAATTTACATTCAGTTCCTTCAGTAGCTCCATTTACTTGTACTTTTAATGTGATATTACTTCCAACTTTTTGTGGTGAATCTACATTAGTATTAAAGCTTGTTATTGATAAATTGTCTTTTACTACATAATTATTAATAACTTTTTGTACTGTTTTTCCTGTTGAATCCTTAGCTACATAGTATATATTATAAGTTCCCGCTTTCTTTGGTGTCCATGTTACTGATGAACTTGTACTAAAATCCTTTATAACCTCACTATAAGTTCCACTATATGCTACAAATCTATATTGTACTGTTCCTTGTCCTATAGCTGTTGCACTTAATTTTAATGATGTTCCAACTTTTTGTGGTGATTGTTTATCTAAACTATATGATGTCATATTTAATGGTACTTGTACAGGATTAACTACATAGTTATAAATAACTTTTTGTACTGTTTTTCCTGTTGAATCTTTTGCTACAAAGTATATATTGTATGTTCCTGCTTTCTTTGGTGTCCATGTTACTGATGAACTTGTACTATAATCATTTATTACTTCACTATATTCTCCACTGTATGCTACAAATCTATATTGTACTGTTCCTTCTCCTACTGCATTTGCATTAAGCTTAATTGAATTTCCAACTTTTTGTGGTGAATCTACACTTGTACTATAATTTTTCATTTCAAGCTTAGTAATAACAATAGGTTTCTTAATTACATATTCTTCTGATTCAAATATTTCTGTTCCAGTTGAATCTTTAGCATACCAGCGAATTGTATATGTGCCTTCTTCAGTAGGAGTCCATGTTGCTGTATTGCTAGTTGAATAATTCTTAATCACTGATGTTACTCCATTTTTAACTGCTGTAAATTTATAAGTTACATCTCCAGTGCCAGTTGCTTCTGTTGTTAATTTAATAGGAGTATTAATATTTTGTGGTGATGCTAAATTTGTATAAAAATCATTAATTACTAATTCTTTATTATCATTTTTAATAATATATCTAACACTATCTTCTGATTCTTTTCCTGTATCATCTTTAACATAAACATGTAATGTATATGTTCCAATTTCATCTGGTGTCCATGTTGCTGTGTTACTAGTTGAATATCCCCTAATTACTGTTTCCTCACCATTTTTTTCTGCTGTAAATTTATACTTAATAGTTCCTGTTCCTTTAGCATTAGCAGTTAGTTTTATTGAATTTCCTAATATTTGTGGTGAAGCCAAATTAGTATTGAAGCTTGTAATTGAAGGTCCATCAATTATTTCACTATACTTATATTCTTTTGATACAGTATCATTTAAAGAGTTTTGTACTTCAACTAAAATTCTATTTGCAGTTGTTGTAAATGTATTACTTCTTGAATAGTTTTGTCCAATGCTCTTATTTCCATTTGAATCTAATATATAGAATTTATAGAATAATAAGCCTGTACCTACATTTTCACCACCTGAAGCATTAACTGTATAAGTAATACTACTTCCAGACTTGCTTCCTGAAATTTTATCTATAACAGGGTACCTTTCATCTGGCTTTTCAATTACATATCTTAATGTTTTTGATTGTTTATCTCCACTTCCATCTGTAACAGTTGCAGTTATTGTATATGTTCCAACTGAAGATGGTGACCAAGCTATACTTCCATCAGTAGACTCACCAATAATGTTTTCTCCATCTGGTCCTTCTGACATAAATATATAAGAATAACTTCCATCGCCGCCAGAAGCTTTTGCAGTTAATTTAATTGTTGAACCTTTAGGTTGAGGTGAAACTTTGTCTGCAGAGATTTCGCCTAATTGTAACGCTCCCCCATTGTATTCCTTCCACTCACCATTTTCATAAATCATTGGTTGTCCAGCTTTAAGAACTAATCCTGGTTCTCTAGCTCCTGGATATTGATTTGATCCTGAATTAAATATTACTTGGGCTGAAGTCCATCCATCTGGTAATTTATATCCATAAAGATCATCTGATATTTTAGTCATAGCCACACCTGGCCATTTAGCAACTTCTTTCACTGGTGTACCTGACTCATCATATACATAAATATTAGGTGCACTCCATCCTGATGGTAACTTTATATAAGCATCAGCAGAATATACTACTTTCTTAATCTTTGTAAATGTATATGTTTTTGTTGCTTCTTTTCCGTTATCATCAATAGCTGTTAATTTTATTGTTGTTTTATCTCCAACATTTTTGTCAGCTCCAATTTTAATAGTAGTTCCATTAGAATATGTTTTACTTGATGCATTATCAATTGAATAAGTAGCAGATGTTGCATTTTTATATCCTAATGTTAGTGATAATGTATCAGTATAGTTACCACCTTCTTGCGAAATTGTAACCTGAGGATCTGTAACTATTGTTCCACCATTATAAAGAATTGCTGTTCCTGATCCTTTAACTTCTCCTGTTAATACTCCATTGCTTACTTTAAATGTTCCACCATCAGATGACTTATTCTCATATGTTCCATCTTTTAAAGTAGTTTGAACACTTATTGATGCTGTACTTCCTACATTAACTAAAACTACTCCAGCATCTTCTCCTTTATTTCCACGTTGTATCATCATAACTTCTCCAGTTGGATTTGTTACGCTTTCCCTTTTGCCTACCATAGCATTATGGAATTTATTTATTGCAACTATATCAGCGTCTTTAAAGTCGTTTGAACCCTTCGCACCAATTTTGAAGTTTGGATAAGAAACTGGTCTATTAAAGAATAATGGTGCTATTCCTTCACGAGAACCTAGTATACTCCATGCAAGCTTTATTTGATTTTTTGTTAAATCTCTACTTGCACCTGCGTTTGCATAAGTATCATGGCTTTCTACCCAGCCAACTAATTTATCAGCTGATACTTTACTTTCACCATCTGCAACACAGTCCATAGATTCTAATATCCATTTCCTTCCTTCTCTTGATAGTGATGCTTTACCATGAGCAGTTGTTTGACCAACATTTCCATTTTCATCTTCATATTTTTCATATCCAACAGTTGCTCTTAACCACCATCCATATTGACTTGCTGTAACACTCATATATTTTGAATACTCAGAAAATAGAACAGCTTTATATTTACCGTTATCTTGTAATGTTTCTCCATAAATATATGTGTCTGGCTTAACAGCTTTAATTCCATTAATTATTGTTGGCCAAAATTGACTATTATTAGAATCAACTGGTAGTGCTATACTTTTAGCAGCATCAAATCTAAAGCCATCTGCCCCCCTATTAACGCATTCTTTCATGTAGTCAAGAACCTTTTTTTGAATAATAGCACTTTCTGAGTTTAAATCAGGCATACCAATTAAGTCACCCTGAGTAACTCTAACTCTGTTATTCCATTCATTAGGCATAATTTTTCCTTGATTGTGACAATTATTAACTAATTCTTGATCACATTTACTTGTAGTATCAGAAATATGGTTTGCTACTACATCAACTATTACCTTTAGACCATATTTCTTTGCTTCTTTACACATTGCTTCAAATTCATCTGCTGTACCTAATTGATAATTTCCAAGTGTAAATGATGTTGGCTGATAATGATAGTACCAGTTTTCCTTTCCATCAGGTGTATTTTTGTTGTCTAAACTTGGATTATTACCTTTAAGCCCCTGCAAACATTCTTGCGCTGGAGATGTTTGAACCGATGTATAACCTGATTCAGCTATTTCTTTCATGTTTTCTTTAATTGTATTAAATGACCAACACCATGCATGAAGTATAGCTCCATCTTGACAATTATCAGCTAAGCCATAATCATTTGAACTAAGTTCTTGCTGTGTTTCGTTTTCATCTGAAACTACTGTAGCTGCACTTGCAATTGTTGATCCCACACTAGTAAAAACCAAGCTAGAGGATACAACAATTGCAGTAATAATACTAACTAATTTTTTACTTAACTTACCCATTTTTTCCCCCTTAAAGTATTATTTTATGTAAATATATAGGACTTACTTCTACCCCCTTTATACTTACATTAACTAAATTAAGAAATCAGATGTGTTTGAAAACGTGTGCAATTAATTTTCTAATACACTTATCCTTATATTAGTTGTATATATATATAATACCCCCTATTCCATTTTTTTTCAATATTTTTGTACATAAATTGTACATACTTTTGTAATATTTTTTATTTTTTATTCTTATTTTTAATAATATATAAAAAAAGCGAGCCCTTAGGGCTCGCAAAAAAATTTAATTATATTATATTTCCGCCAATAATATCAAATGCATCTAAAACAATCATTGTTCCATTTGACATTCCACTTTTTATTCCAGAATATGAAATTGTTATTGTATGTGTTCCGCTTGCTAAACCTTTTATTTCCAAAGCTGTTCCTTTGAATACAAAGTTTGAACTAAACATATCTGCAGAATATACTTTTCCATCAACAGTTACCATAGCAACACCTCTATTGTTGCTTGTAGCTGAAATTATTTTTATTCCTGTTCCTGTAAATTTAAAAGTTGCCTTTGCATCACTTTTGGCAAATTTTGCAGTACTACCACTATATTCTTTATCTGAATATGTAGACCAATTACCTGTATAGGTTATTTTAGAATTGTTTTCTTCAACTCTTGTTACTTTATCAGTAATTTTGTAATTAATATATTTATGATTAATATTTCCATCTTGATCTTTTACATCTACCCAAATAACATAGTTTCCACCAGTCTTTGGTGTCCAAGTAACAGACTTACTACTTGAGTAATTACTTAATAATGTCCAATTACCATCTGTATCATATGCCCAATATTTATATGAAAGAGCACTATTTCCTGTAGCATTAGTTGTCAATGTAATAGAAGTCCCTGCTTGTTGTGGTTCTGATTTACTTGGAACTATGCTATTTATTTTAACTTTTTCATCAGTTTT
>JAAYPK010000012.1 GCA_012519845.1 Clostridiales bacterium | reverse complement strand
TATACGGAGATATTAAGAACTTTCTAGAAAAGTTTGATTTAATAGTATCAACATAAGGAGTTCCTAGGTCGAATGAGAGTAAAGCTGTAGAAGTAAGGACTTCAAGGCTTCAATAATTCCACTTGAAAGTTAATGGAATTACGAACAAGTAATATGTACAGCATTATTAAGAACTTTCTAGAAGTATTAATAATAAGTATAAGAAATTTAAGAAAATCTTAATAGGAAGGAGAGATGTAATTATAGATTAATAAAAATTAGAGAATTAAAGTGAAGGGAGGATAAAAATGCTTACAGAAGAACACTTAAGAGAGATTCAAGAAATGGGAATAACAATCTGCAATAAGACATTGAAATTCAAGAATTTTAGTCCTAATAGGTTTGCAGAATACGTGTCAAAAAAGTCTAATTTAATTTATAGTAAAGGAGACTTTTATAATTACAAAAATGGAAAATGGACGAAGATTGAAGAGTTAAAAGTTTTACAAAATCTAAGGAAGATACTTCATAAATATTATAAAGATATATGGAGTACTAAAAGGGAGAAGGAATACATAGAAGCATTAAAAAGAATAATTTACTATGATGGCGAGTTTAACAGTAATAAAAGATACATAAATATGTTGAATGGAATGTATGACTTAGAGAAATTTATTTTAGTTGAACATAATAAAAATTTTTATAGTACTATACAAATTCCAATCAACTACTTACCAGATGCGGAATGTCCTATGTTTATAAAGTTTTTAAAAGATAGCTTTCAAGGAGATGAAGAATCAGAGAAGCTTGCTCAAGAATGGGCAGGATATCTTCTGACGGCAGAAACTAAAGCTCAAAAAGCACTACTACTTTATGGGTCAGGAGCTAATGGGAAAGGTGTATTTATAGATTTAATTAGTGAATGTATAGGAGAAGAGAATATATCTAATATTCCGTTGAATGAACTTCATAGAGGTTTTTCAAGAATATGTCTACTAAATAAACTTGCTAATATAAGTAGTGAAAATGAGACTAATGGAAAAAGCATAAACACTCAATATTTCAAAATGATTACAGGTGAAGATATTATAAATGCTGAACAGAAAAATAAACCAGTTATTTCATTTAGAAATACAGCTAAAATAGTTTTATCTACTAATAACCTACCACATACTAGAGATAATAGTTATGGATATTGGAGAAGAATAAGTGTACTTAACTTCTGTAATACAGTAAAAGAAGAAGATAGAGATAGAGACTTAAAAGATAAGCTAAAAACAGAACTACAAGGGATATTTTTATGGGCAATTGATGGATTAAAAAGACTTAAAGAGAATAACTATAAATTTACAGAATCTAAAAATTCAGAACAAGTATTAAGTCAGTATCAAAGAGAAATTAATCCATTTATATTATTTTTCGAAGAATGTATTCAAAAAGTTGATAAAAGCTATAGAGAAGATAATAGAGTAATATATAAAAGTTTCAAAATGTGGGCTAAGGCTAATGGAATGGAAGGACTAGCTCAAATAAGCGTTCAGAAATTCTGGAGGAAATTCGAAGAAGAAGCTAAAAGACTTGGAATAGAAGAGTGTGTTTCCAAAAAGTCTGGAAATGTAAGATACCATACATGTGTGAAAGTAGTTGGAGATTTTAGATTTGATGAAGTAAATAATCCTGTGTACAGAGGGACATTGGGTGGATAAGGGCAAATGTAGGACTAAGTAAGGACAAATAAAACTAAGTAAAATCAATACGTTGGGCGGAGTGGCATAATAAAATAAATTTTTCTAAAAAATATCTCTAAAAGATATTTTTTTCTATAAATAAAGTAAATAACATACAAAATACGCCCCTACGCCCAATGTAAGTAAAATCAATAAAATACAACAACTTGTCTATGGACAAGTTGAGATAAATTGAATCCAAAAGAAAAAGGAGAATAAAAAATGTTAAATAAAATTCAATCAAAAACAATAAATGATTCTATAGAAAAAGAAAGAGTAATGGATACTAAAGAAGCTAACACAATTACTGACTTAAATCAATTCAAAGCTTCAGAAAGTAAAACAGTGAATAGAAATAAAAATGGAGAAGGAATAATGTCAGTAGTAAATGCAAAAACAGGAAAAAGAATAACATTATCTCGACAACTGATGGATAAATTAAATAATCCAAAAAAAATAGTTATTTCATTTAATGATAATAAGATAGCAATAGCAAAACAATTGCCTAATAATGTAAATTATTTATCTATAAAACATTATAAATCTAAAGGAATTCTTTACTCAGCAGGAATTGTAAATGAAATAACTTGTAAATATAACTTAGATTTTAGCAATAAAACATCTATTACATTTTCTGATGTTGAATATATTACTTATGAAAAAGATATAGTAGCAATAATCACTGTAGATAATAACAATTAGTAGGAGTGGATGATATGAATGAATTAAAAATAAAAGATGTAGAAAATTTAATTAAAGAAATAATAATGATTTATAAATATCTAGAGAATATTCATAGAGATATAGATAGAGTTCCAAGAGCCAAAAGTTTAATAGATTACGAAGATATAGATGGGGATAGGCTTGATTTTCTTAGATATCAGCAAATAAATGGTAAGTGTTATGATAAAACAAAAAATCAATAGAGGTATTAATATATGAATAATGATAAACAAGCAAATGAGATAATAGAGTTAATTTCAGAAATATTACTTAAATATATGATAGAAAAAGATTTAAAAATTACTT
>JAAYPK010000116.1 GCA_012519845.1 Clostridiales bacterium | reverse complement strand
TTTCATTTTGTGTTGCTATATTAATTTCTTCTCCAATAGTTCTATCTGATTTAGCTATCTCAATAAATCCATTTGCAGTATCCTTAACATAGTTAAAATCTCTTGTTGGTGTTAATGAACCGAGTTTGATTTCTTCTTTTCCAGCAAGTAATTGTGTAATTATTGTTGGAATAACAGCTCTTGCTGATTGACGTGGACCATAAGTATTAAATGGCCTAACTATTGTTATCGGCATATTAAAACTTCTGTAAAATGATTCAGCTAATCTATCTGCACCTATTTTTGTTGCAGAATATGGCGATTGTCCTTGGTATGGATGATTTTCATCTATTGGAACATATTGTGCAGTACCATATACTTCTGACGTTGATGTTACTAGTATTCTACTAGTATCTAAATCTCTAGCTGCTTGCAATACATTTAATGTTCCTTTGATATTTGTATCAACATAAGAATCTGGTGAATGATAGCTAAAAGGAATAGCTATTAACGCCGCAAGATGAAATACTTCATCCATTCCTTTCATTGCCTCCCTAACACCATTAGGATCTCTTATATCACCTGTAAATACTTCTATTTCATTTAATATTTCTTTAGGCAACGTATCTAGCCAACCCCATGAATTAAATGAATTGTAATACGCAAATGCCTTTACTTTATGACCTTGTTTTACTAATTCTTCAGTTAGATGGCTTCCTATAAATCCATCCGCTCCTGTTACTAATACTTTTTTAGACATCTCTTAATCTTTCCTTTCAAATTTTCTTTATAATATATTATCAAAAAACCTAAATTTATATTATTAATCTCATTATTACAAAAAAACTTTTTGTAACTTTTGTTTATATATTATAACTATTATTGTTTGTCTTTAACATATTAATTAAAATTAATATAATTTCACAAAGATTTAAATCTAATGCTATTTCCATAGAACTCCTTCTTTTATTATCACAGCAGGGTTTCCACCCACTAAACATTTAGCTGGTACATCTTTCGTTACAACAGAATTACTAGCTATAACAGCACCGTCCCCTATAGTAACTCCTTTAAGTATAGTAGCTCTAGCACCAATCCAAACATTATCTCCTATTACAATTTCAGATGTTTTATTTTTAAGTTTATTATTTTCGTAAAATGAATGCATATCACTATCCATAATATTTACATCCCACGATATAACACACTCATTTCCAATAATAACACCCTTATTAACGGTGTTTGTCAAGTAAGTTGTCGCATTTAATATAAAAGTATTTTTTGCTTCGTTTCCGATTTGCCATTGACATGGAGCCTCTGCCTATATGGTTTTGGTACCTGAAGGCATGGCTATATAAAGGTACTGCCTTCTTCAGAGGCTACCATATAGGCTTCTCCATATCAATGGTTCGCTAAAGCCAAATCTATCTATATATTTAGATCAATTACTTTTGCGCAATAAGGCATTTGCTTCCTCCTCGTCAATAGGATTAAGCGATACATATTCAGGTAATGTCCAGTTTCTAATGTTTTTAGACCATCTTTCTGGATGATTTGCTCTGGCTTTTTCATAGGTTTCTTTACGTTTTTTCATTATTTCTTTATCTAGGCCATAATGCCTTTGGTATGGTGTAATGAATTTAATTCCGCTATGCAAATGAATTTTGTTATACCAATTTACGAATTTCTCCACCCATTTTCTAGCTTCTTCTAGGCTTTTAAAGCCTTTGAAGGGATATTTAGGTCTATATTTCATTGTTTTGAAGAGTGCTTCTGAATAAGGATTATCATTACTTACCCTGGGTCTTGAAAAGGAACTTTGCACTCCTAGTTTTTCCAGTGTTGCTTGGAAGGTTGCTGCTTTCATAGGGCTGCCATTGTCTGAATGTAATACTAATGGTTTGCCTGCTGTTCCTTGTGATAATGTGGCTTTCCTAATTAGATACTCCGCATGTTCGGCTTTTTCTTCTTCCCAAACTTCATAAGCCACAATTAGTCTGCTGAACATATCTATTATTAAATAAAGTTTGTAAAACTGTCCTTTGATAACTGCGTTTAACCAGGTTATATCCCAAGTCCACACTTCATTTGGTGCCGTAGCTATATGTGTTGGTGGTTCTCTTTTTACTGGTGGGCTGGTTCTCCCCCTGTGAACATTCATCTTTTCTTCCTTTAGAACTTTATAGATGGTTGATTCTGATGCTATATATCTACCTTCATCAGCAAGTTTGGGAACTATTTGTGATGGTGCTAAATCCGCATATTTAGGGCTATTAACTGTTTTAATAATCTCATCTCGCTCTTCTTTAGATAGCTTGTTTTTTGGAGTAGGTCTTTCTACCAAGGGTCTTTGATCCTTCTTGACATCTCCTTCTTTAGTCCATCTTTGGTAGGTTCTTACACTGATATTTAGTTCATCACAGGCTGGTTTTAATCTGGAACCATTTTCTCTTGCTTCATTGATCAGCATTACTGCTGTCACGCGATCTGAGTCACTGATCAGTCTTCCTCGGGGTCCCCCCAAATCGCGTTTGCTTTTTTTCTTAATACTAGTAGTGCGGCTGTTTCCGCCAATGCTTTTTCTTTAATTCTTAGCTCTTTTTCAAGCTTTTTATTTAGTTCTTTTTCAACTTTTAAAGATTCCTTTAATTCTTTGGGGTCATCGATAGCAGCTTGGTTAGCTTTAAGGCACTGTTGCTTCCAAGTTTTAACTTCATCAACAAAAATGCCTTTTCTGCGGCAGTATTCAGCTAATTCGACTTCTGTAAATGCAGCAGTCTCAAGTACTACATGAAATTTATCTTCAGATGTCCATTTACTGGTGGGTTTATTATTAATTGAGATTTTCTTTTTATCAGTTTCGGCTTTTTTAATCCATTGATATATGGTAGTTCTAGGGACTCCTAATTCTTCAGAAAGACTTGTAATTGTATCATTTGCAGGTTCTTCTAGTCTTTTCAGTACTGAAGTTTTGAATTCTTTAGTATAGCTTGTTTTCTTTCTAGTTGTAGACATATCATTCTCCTTAGTTATTGTCGTATATATATTATATACTATATTTTCTATACGACAACTATCCTACCACATAGGGTTAACCATGACTCTAGAATTTTCATTAATATAGGAGTTATTTCCCATCTTAAATGTTGCATTTTTAGCAACAGTTATTCTGCAACCATTACCAATACTAGCTTTTCCAGATATAACAATATTAGACTTCTCTCCTATAGCAAATACAGTTTTATTTTTAGGGTAATACTTAAGACCTACATATAATCTATCTCTAATCTGCATATTTATCCCTTTACCCATATGCATTATTACACTTTTAGCAACTATTAGCTTTGGTTTGCTAATTTGAAATATTCTTAAATTATATAATATAGTTTTGATTATTGAAATTTCTTTTAAAAGTCTTAATTTACTCATAAACTCCCCCAAATAATAACTTATTTTATTAAAATAATAATAATTCATAAAAAAGTTAAATATTTTATTCTATCTGTTATTCCTATACAATATTAATTCGTATAATATTTTTAATGCGGCTCTTGGAATAATTTTATTTAAGTATATACCTATTACCTTTTTTCTTTTTCTCTACCCAACTTGGAATATTATCTAATTTATTATATCTAGTTTTTATTATCTTTGCTGGATTGCCCGCAATAATTGAATTTTCTTTAAATGATTTAGTAACTATACTTCCAGCTCCAACTACACAACCTTTTGCTAAATTAACACCTGGTAGTATGATTGTATTAGAACCAATCCAGGTATTTTCAGAAATAATAACCTTTCCACATATATTTCTTTCGTCGAAAGGTGCTAATTCTAAGTCTTCCTTATCATAGTAGTGATTGCTTGTTAATATTGTTACGTTTTCTCCAATCACCGCACCTGATTTAATTAATAAACCACCTTCTGTAAAAAATCTCGAATTAGGACCAACATATATATTAGAAATAAATTCAACTTTCTTAGGATTAGATATATATACATCATTATTTAATAAAACATTTTTTCCACAAGCATTAAAATCTTTCTTTTCATAAAATAAGCATTTTCTATATAAATTACTTAACACTCTTATTAGATCAAACTTCATTTTTACTCCTCACATTTCTTATAAATAATAATATAGTAATTAGCATACCAACTATTACTGTGTACCTTACAATAATTAAGTTAATTGAATAGTAAAATATGATACAGAATATACTTAATAAGCATATAGAAAAACCTATAAATTCGAATTGCATAACGTTTTTCTTAATATACAGCTTTATATAAATATAATGCCATATAAACATAGTAAAATAACAAATAAGCGTTACATATGTTGCTGCAAAATAACCAAGAATAGGAATAAAAATCATATTTAAAATAACATTAAAAACTCCCAATATAATTGTAACGATTGTTGATATATATAACTTTTTCATATAGAATTCTACAAATACTATAAGATTATATGCAAAAACAAAAAATGAAGATAGAACTAATGGAATAAGTAAACTTAGTCCCTCCTTATATTTATTTGAACCTAATATATATTGTAACTCAGGTGAAACAAATAAAAACATAATAGATATAATAGTATATCCTATTAATAATGCATGTCCATTTTTTCTTATATTTTTATAGTTATTATTATTTAATTCCTTAAAAACATATGGTTTCCAAGCATTATTAAGTGAAGTACTTAATATAACTAAAATCATACCCAAATTATATATAAAACTATAAGTACCCACCGCTGCATCGCCAGAATACTTTTGTATTAATACTCTATCAAAATGATTTAATAATATAGTTGATAAAGTATATGGAATCATAGGTAGAGATAACTTTAATGCATATATAATGTATTCCTTTTTTAGTTCTATTTTAAAATTATTTTGCTTTAAAATTATAATAATTATTAATAGTCCTAAAAATATATTGGAGATAGCACTTCCCATAATTCGACCTATATCTTTATTATTATTAAAATATGTTAACATTAAAATGACTGATACAATAATATTCGATATAGTTGTTGTAAACGATAAAGCTATATACTTTTTATATTCATTATTCATATTATGTTCAGTACTTCTATAATTAACTAGGTAAACAGAAAAAGATTGTATCAACATTAAATTAACAATAAAAATTGATGTATTACCAAAATTGTTTATAAATATATTAACTCCGAGAGTAATTATTAAATATACAATTATAGAAAAAATTAAAATTGAACTAATAAATTCCTTAAATT